>JBIKJU010000120.1:0-6390 GCA_044360745.1 Chitinophagales bacterium | reverse complement strand
TTTGAGCGCAAAGCGCAGTCTCAAGCCGATGATTGGTTTGAAGTGTATGCCAAGCAATTTCAAGCGGAAGGATATGTATTTTATGAACTTCCCATGATTTCATCGATGTGGAAATGGATGAGTGGATTTATTGACTCTGGTATGCGTTCGGGCGTGCCGAGCTATAAGCACAATAATGTAGCCACCTATTACGGTGCTTTGGAAATATATATCAAAGCGCTTGGCGTAAAAGACCGTTCCTTAGTTTATGTTTTTACGCTCAACGAAACCGGAGAAATAGTAGGCAGAACCACAGGAGTGGTGGATCCGAAAAAAATAATGCTGTTGAAGTAAAAATTAATGCGGATTTAAGAGATAATCTCAACCTAGGTCCGTGTCTCCACGAAACGAAAATCATTTGTGTTTCGTGGAGACACGAAACACGGGAAAGCTCACTTTTACCAAACTTAACAAAATCATTCAAAAAAAAATGCCCTGTAACACAAAGTTACAGGGCATAAATAAAGATATAAATTATTACTGCTAGTTTGCCTTAAATTTCTTTACAGCAGCTACTAATTTTGGCACTACATCAAAAGCATCGCCTACTACACCATAGTCAGCAGCTTTAAAAAACGGAGCTTCTGGATCAGTATTAATCACTACTATTACTTTTGATTGGTTTACACCCGCCAAATGTTGGATAGCGCCAGATATACCAGTAGCTATATACAAGTTTGGTTTAATCGTATAACCCGTTTGTCCTACGTGCTCGTGGTGAGGTCTCCAATCTACATCAGATACCGCTCTAGAGCATGCAGTAGCTGCGCCAAGCTCAGCCGCTAGTTCTTCTATCATTCCCCAGTTTTCAGGGCCTTTTAAGCCTCTTCCAGCCGATACTACTCTTTCTGCTTCTGTCAAAGGAATATGACCTGTAAGCTTATCTACCGATTTTACAACTGTTGCAAAATCAGCATCAGATACTGATGGAGAAAATGCTTCTACTGTAGCTACTCCATCGCCTTTTACTGGTGGCAATGAATTTGGGCTTAACGCTAATACTTTTTTATCAGTGCTAGTTTCATAAGCGGCTTTAGCTTTTCCTGAAAACACATTTTTCACTACTGTCAATTTCGATCCTTCTATGGTCGGAATCTCTGCTGCTCCTGGCACATAGCCAGCTTTTAATCGCACGGCTAATCTTGGCCCTAATATTTTTCCGTTTGGATTAAACGAAAGAACTACAATAGATGCTCCTGCTTTGTCTGCTGCTTCGCTCACGGCTTTTGCAAATGCTTTTGAATCAAATGAATTGAATCGTGCATCTGATGCATGCCAAACTTTTTTGATACCGTATGCTCCTAAAGCTGCTAGCTCATCAGCAGATGCAGCGCCTAGCACTACGGCTACAGCCTCCGATCCTGCCTTTTCAGCTACTTTTGATGCATAATATGCTGTTTCTAATGAAGCCTTTTTTACTTTTCCTTCTACTACTTCTACAAATGCTAATACTGACATAATTTATATTTTGAATGTTTTTTTAATGAATTAAATAACTTTTGCTTCTTCGTGGAGTAATCTTACTAACTCTTCTATATTGTCTGGCGATACATATTTACACTCTTTAGCTTTATCAGGCAAAATATATGAAGAAATACCTGTTAGTTTATCAGTTGATGAAGCTGCTACTACAGCCAAAGGTTTAGTACGAGCACCCATAATTCCTTTCATATTAGGGATACGAGCTGGCGCTAAGTCTTTGGTAGCGCATACTACTGCCGGTAAGCTAATTTCTACAGTTTCAGTACCGCCCTCAATATCACGAGTTACAGTAGCTTTAGTTCCATCTACTTCTAGTTTAGACGCTAATCCTACAGCATTCCAATCAAGAAATTCAGCGACCATACCGCCTATTTGTGAACTATTATAATCTATGGTTTCTTTGCCAGTAAGGACTAAATCGTATCCACCACTTTTGGCATGTTCTGCTATTTCAGCTGCTACTTGGAAAGCATCAGTTGGGTCAATATCTACACGTACAGCACTATCAGCTCCTATCGCTAGTGCCTTTCTGATGATTTGCTCATTTTCAGCTAAACCAACATTAATCACTACTACTTCGCCTCCGTGTTTTTCTTTTAGCTCTATAGCCTTTGTAAGAGAATACCATTCGTCAGTGGGGTTCATAATAAATTGAACACCATCAATGTTAAACTTGGTATTGTTGTCGGTAAATGAAATTTTAGATGTGGTATCAGGCACTTTGCTGATTGGTACGAGAATTTTCATTGTTTTATTTAGATTTTAAAGTTTAATTTTAATATTTAAAAATCAGTTTTGCTCTTCTACAAAGTAATTTACTTATTTTGCGATGCTAAATTAAAGATAGAATTTACAATACCAAACGTTCGTTTGGTAAAAATGTTCAAAAAATGAGTAAAGAATTTAGAATCAATAAATTGAAAGAGTTAAAAGAACTAAATCCTAAGGATCCTTTTCCAATTTATGGACTTGCTTTAGAATTTATAGAACAAAATCATAGTGAGGCTGAATGCTATTTCTTAGAACTTATGGATAATTTTCCGGACTATCTCCCCTCCTATTATCACTATGGCCAATTATTGGTGGCTCAAGGAGACTTACTAAAAGCTACAACTATTTATCGAGCTGGAATTTTATTGGCTGAAAAGCAACATGATTTAAAAACGAAAGCTGAACTAGCAACTGCATTATTAGATATAGAAGACGAATGAAACAAGACATCAATCAAAAAATACATACATTTTTAAAAGAAGAAAAATTAACTATTGTAAAAAAGAAACTTCTTTTAGCCGTAAGCGGAGGAGCAGATTCTATGGCACTCCTTCATTTGCTCAAACATTATCATATAGCTGTAGCACATTGCAATTTTGATTTGAGAGAAGTTGAATCGTTAGATGAGCAAAAATTTGTAGAGCAATCTTGCTTAAATCTCAATATTCCATTTTACACCATCACTTTTGATACTAAAAAAGAAGTAGAACAAAGCAAAAAAAGCATACAAGTTGTAGCTAGAGAGTTGCGCTATGCATGGCTAGAGAAAATAAGAAAAGAAAATAATTTTGACTATATCGTAACTGCCCATCATGCCGATGACCAAGTAGAAACAATGATTGCAAATATTATACGTGGTACTGGTATCAAAGGTCTTAGAGCTATGCTTCCGCTTAGGGATAATATTTTAAGGCCTTTATTGACAATATCTAAAGAGGAAATTTTAGCTTTTATCTCTACTGAAAAAATTGACTATAAAACAGATAGTAGTAATCTAAAAAATGATTATAGCAGAAATAAAATCCGTAATCAAATTATTCCTCTCTTAGAAGAGATAAACCCTCATTTTAAAAGTACTGCATTATCAAATATTGCACTGTATAAGCACATTGAACTTTTGAGTTCTAAACAATTGAAAAAAATACATGATCAATTATTTCTCAAAAAAAATAATCGATTTGAAATTTCTATAACATTGCTAAAAAAGCAGTCAGAAGCACAGTTTGTACTTTATGATTTCTTAAAAGATTTTAATTTCAATCCTGATCAATGCGAGCAAATCATCAATACATTGGATGCAATATCAGGCAAACAATTTCTTTCATCATCGCACAGAATCATTAAAGACCGTAGAGTTCTAATTCTAGAAGCTATAAAAGATTCATCTTTTTTTCCAACTTCTTTTTCTATTGATTTAAATAAAAATGAAGGTGAAGAGCTATTGGTAAATGGCAAACTAAAATGGAAAATTGTAAAATATAATAACAACTTAGAAATTTCAAAATCACCAAATTTTGCTTACATCAATAAAGACAAAATCAGTGATACTCTTCTATTAAGACAATGGAGAAAGGGCGATTATTTTTATCCTTTTGGAATGAATATGAAGAAAAAGAAAATCAGCAAATTTTTTAAAGATCAAAAAGTTAATGTTGCTGATAAAGAAAACACTTGGATATTAAGTTCTGGTGAATCCATTGTGTGGGTTGCAAATCACCGAATAGATGAACGCTTTGCGATAAGTGAAAAAAGCAAAGAGGTTATACTATTTGAATGGGAAAATAAATAAAAAAAGTCACGCTTTTAGCGTGACTTTTTGATGATAGCCTATAGCTATTATTGTTTTATAATTCTTGTTCTGAATGAGTTAGAACCTGAAACTACCTGAAGCGTATAAACACCAGATGCGATTTCATTTAACTCTACTTTATGTTCAGCAGCAGATGACGCATCAACAGTTTTGTTGATAACCAATCGACCATCTTGAGCATAAATACTGATCACAGCATCTCCACCTAAACTAGGAAGGTCTATCATAATATCAGCATTTGTAGGAATTGGATAAGCTTTTGCAGCAATTGCATCATTATTTTCTATTCCATTACAAATCTCAACTACAACTGAACCATTAGCAGAGGCAGAGCAACCATTACCATCTGTGAAACTATATGTGATAGTATTAGAACCTGCTAAAGAAGAAGAAGGTGTAAATTGATTTCCAGAAACTCCATTTCCGCTAAAAGTGCCACCAGCTGGCGTTGCTGAAAGTGTAAGTGGAGGATCGATTTGACAAACTGTATCTCTTAAATTAAACACAACAGTCGGCAATGCATTCACAGTAAGCACCACTGCATCAGAAGCTGAACATCCGTCAGTATTAGTTACAGTTACTGAATAAGTATTAGCAGCAGATGCGGTCAATGTTTGAGCAGTAGTTGCATTGCTCCAAGCAAATGTAGATCCTGCATTACCAGCATTAAAAACAACTGAATTTCCTGAACATACAGCTGTATCATTTCCAAGACTAACAGTAGGAAGTGAATTCACAGTAAGAACTACTGCATCAGAGGCTGAACAACCAGCTGCGTTAGTTACAGTTACTGAGTATGTATTTGCTGTATTAGCTGTCAATGTTTGAGCTGTAGTAGCATTACTCCATGCGAATGAAGATCCTGCATTACCTGCATCAAACACTACTGAATTTCCAGTACAAACAGCGGTATCATTTCCTAGGTCAACTGTTGGTAAAGCATTTACAGTAAGAACTACTGCATCGGTTGCTGAACATCCGTCAGTATTAGTTACAGTTACTGAGTATGTATTTGCTGTAGTAGCAGTCAACGTTTGAGCTGTAGATGCATCACTCCAAGCAAATGTAGATCCTGCATTACCTGCATCAAACACTACTGAATTTCCATTACATACTGCTGTATCATTTCCTAGATCAACAGTAGGAAGCGCATTCACTGTAAGAACTACTGCATCAGTTGCTGAACATCCGTCAGTATTAGTTACAGTTACTGAGTATGTATTTGCTGTAGTAGCAGTCAACGTTTGAGCTGTAGATGCATCACTCCAAGCGAATGTAGATCCTGCATTACCTGCATCAAACACTACTGAATTTCCTGAACATACAGCTGTATCATTTCCTAGATCAACAGTAGGAAGCGCATTCACTGTAAGAACCACAGCATCGGTTGCTGAACATCCGTCAGTATTAGTTACAGTTACTGAGTATGTATTTGCTGTAGATGCAGTCAAGGTTTGAGCCGAAGTAGCATTACTCCATGCGAATGTAGATCCTGCATTGCCTGCATCAAACACCACTGAATTTCCAGTACAAACTGCTGTATCATTTCCAAGATTAACTACTGGATTATTGCCGAAAGTAACTTGTATGGTGTCTGAGTCAGTACATCCGTTAGGATTAGTAACTGTTACTGCATATAAGTTTGATGAAGTAGGGCTAATAGTTTGAGTAGTTTCACCCGAACTCCAAGAGTAAGTAGCACCAGCATTAGCGGCATCTAAAACTACATTTCCACCTGAACATAATGATGTGTCACTTCCAAGAGAAACAGATGTTGGAGTATTAACAACAGCTAAGACTGGTATTCTTGAACTTGGGCAGCCTGTAGAGATTGTCCAATCATAGAACCAATAGTAAGAAGAAGTTGTAGTAGCTGTAGCACTCGTAGATCCTGCAGTAATAGAAACAACTCCAGATGATGTGTTATATGGGAAAGTAGCCCCTCCTGAAAGTCTTATTAAATTTGTGATACCAGTAGACCTCATTTCCATTCTATAACTTCCAGCTGATGATATAGAGAGGTTAATTGGTAAAACATTTGGGGTGCTAGCTGTTCCATTTCCAGATACTGAGAAAGTATTAGATGTTAAAAGTAGTACTCCTGAAGTTTGATCATAAATTTGAACAAACATAGTTCCAGTACCTGTAGGATATACAACTACTGAGTTTATATTTACCTCTTGGGTTGTAGAGAATCTTAGTCCCCATCCAGCAGTTTGAGTTATAAAAGAGGATGTACCTGGATTTGTTGGTCCTACTTGCTCAGTACCAGCTCCTCCATCGCTATT
>JBIKJU010000119.1:0-6393 GCA_044360745.1 Chitinophagales bacterium | reverse complement strand
ACTATTTTTTATCAGTAGCTAAAATCATTTTGAGTTTTAGATTAGTACCCATTGAAATTACATCAACGATAACTTGTACTGGAAGTGTATTGTCTGCCCTTATCACACATGAAGCATCAGCAGAGGCATTCGCTTTTTCGCGCAATATAGACTCTAATTGATCAACCAAAACAGGCTTATCATTCACAAAATAGTTTTTGTTGGCATCTATAGACAGCGTAAAATTATTCTTAGAAACTGCCTTGCCAGCTTGCGACTTGGGAAGTGTTAGTTTTATCACAGAAGGTGAAACTAGAGTAGACATAATAAGAAAGAACAACATCAAGAAAAACATGATATCGCTTAGTGAATCAGCACGCATTTCAGAATGCATTCTACTATTTCTTCTGAGTCTCATAAGTTTTATTTAGAAGGTTCATGTAATAAATCTATGAAATCTACAGCTGTACTCTCAAGCTGAAATGATACTCTATCTATCATCGTATTTAGAAAGTGAAAAGCAATATGTGCTATTATTCCTACTACTAATCCTGCAGCTGAAGTCACCATTTTTTCATAAAGTCCGCCAGCTATTAATCCTATACTGATATTATCTGCTAAAGATATATTGTAAAAGATTTTTATAACCCCAGATATAGTTCCCACAAATCCTAACATAGGAGCAATGCCTGCAATGATACCAAGATAAGCTAAGTTCTTTTCAAGCTTGTATATCTCCAATTTTCCTGTGTTTTCTACCGCACTCTCTATTTCTTTTATTGGCCTACCTAATCTCTTTATTCCTTTCTCCAAAAGCCTTGCGATTGGTGTGTTAGTCGTACGCGCTAAATTAAGAGCTGAGTCAATTTTATTTTCCATCAATAGCACTCTAATGTTGTTCATGAAATTTGGGTCTACTTTTCGAGCTTTGCTAATAGTAAGAAATCGCTCTACCATTAAGAAAATAGAAATGACTGAAAGTATTAAAATAGGAATCATTATGACTCCACCTTTCATTATCAAATCTAAAAAACTAATAGAAGCGGGCTCTGTTGTAGCTAAAGCGCTTGCTGCAGCAGTACTATCCAAAACAATTTGTAAAAGCATATGATGTTTTTTATTATAACGAATTATATCCACTACTTATTATTAATAGTAGATTTTTTTAACGTTCAAAATTCGTTAAATAATCTCTAAAAAAAATGGAATAGCTAACAGAATAGAATATGATGTTTATAATACTATACAAGTTGTGCTGTCCAAGAAGTGAGACCAACATCTGTAAAGGTATACCGCATCACTTTACCTCCAAGCTTATTGAGTGATTTAATGACGTTATACTTGTTATTTTCAGGTGCATAAAAAATCATGAAACCTCCACCTCCTGCACCACTTATTTTGCCTCCTGTAGCACCAGCATTCAAAGCTGTATCATAAATATTATCAATAAAAGAATTACTAATACCATCAGCCATTTTCCTTTTATTCATCCATCCAAAATGAAGTATTTCGCCTACCATATCCACTTCGCCTTTCAGTAAAGCTTCCTTCATTTGAATAGCTTGTTCTTTTAGATTATGCATAGCTGAAATAGAAGCTTCATTATTTTGAGTCACATTAGTTCGTTGCTTCTCGATAATTTCGCTAGATACTCTTGAAGTTTCTGTGAAAAATAAAATCAAATTATTTTCTAACTCGTATAGATGTTTGTCTTTTATTCGCAATGGGTTTACAATTACTTTATCATTTTTGTAAAACTCCATAAAATTCACACCGCCAAATGTAGCAGCATATTGGTCTTGTTTGCCTCCAGCCATTGCTAGATCTTCGCGCTCTATCGAGAATGCTAAATGAGCAATATCATACTCTCCTAATGGCAATTTTAGCCACTCTACAAATGCTCCAATAATAGCTACAACTAAAGTGGAGGACGAACCCAAACCAGAGCCTGGAGGTGCATCTACGATGGTCGTAAGTTCAAAAGAAAGAGGCTCTAATTTAAAATCAATAACCAATCTATTATAAATAGCTTTTATCAAATCTAACTGTCCGTCTATTGGTAAATTAGAAGATTGCGGATAAACTAATCTTTCCCCTTTGTCTATGGCATTTATGACGATTTGATTGTTGGTAGTTGGCTTAATAGAAGCATAAGCATACATTGCTATAGTAGCATTAAGAATAGCTCCTCCAAAGGTATCAGAATAAGGACTAACATCAGTTCCTCCACCTGCAAGTCCTAGCCGTAACGGGGCTTTGCTTCGTATAATCATATATCAAGAAGATTATTTAGCAATGTTTATAGCTCTTTTTTCTCTTATCACAGTGACTTTCACTTGACCAGGATAAGTCATTTCCTTTTCTATTTTTTGAGCTATCACAAATGACAATTCTTCTGACGCTTTATCATCTACTTTATCTGCTTCTACTATCACTCTCAACTCTCTTCCAGCTTGTATTGCATATGCTTTATCTACACCATCATAACTATTTGCAATTGCTTCAAGGTCTTTCAATCGTTGTAAGTACCCTTCTACCATTTCTCGCCTAGCTCCAGGTCTAGCACCAGATATAGCATCACAAGCTTGAATAATAGGTGAAATTACATATTTCATTTCCATCTCATCATGATGTGCACCTACAGCGTTAACAACTGCTGGATGTTCGCCATATTTTTCACAAAGTTTTGCTCCTAACAAAGCATGCGATAATTCAGAATCCTCATCAGGTACCTTACCTATATCATGCAGCAATCCTGCCCTTTTTGCGAGTTTTGGGTTGAGACCAAGTTCAGCAGCCATGGTCGCGCAAAGGTTGGCAACTTCTCTAGAGTGCATTAATAAATTTTGACCATAAGAGGATCTAAAGCGCATACGACCTACATATCGTATAAGTTCAGGATGAAGCCCTTGTATACCCATGTCAATTACAGTACGTTCACCTATTTCTCTAATATGTTCTTCAAGTTGCTTTTTGATTTTACCTACCACTTCTTCAATTCTAGCTGGATGAATACGACCATCAGTAACTAAACGCTGTAAAGATAAACGAGCAATTTCTCTTCTAATAGGGTCGTAACCTGAGATTATAATAGCTTCTGGGGTGTCATCCACCAAAAATTCACATCCAGTAGCGGCTTCTAGAGATCTAATGTTTCTACCCTCTCTACCGATGATTTGACCTTTCATTTCATCTGACTCTAAGTTAAATACAGAAACTGTATTTTCGATAGCATTTTCAGCAGCAGTTCGTTGTATAGTTTGAATTACTATTTTCTTTGCTTCTTTATTAGCATTTGCTTTGGCTTCATCTAAGGCATTTTTTACGTATGACAAAGCATCAGCATCTGCTTCTTTTTTTAAAGACTCAACCAAATCGCGTTTAGCATCTTCCTTTGTTAAACCACTAATTTGCTCTAGCTTGGTTACAAATGTTTCGTGGCTCTTATCAAGCTGCTCACGCTTTAATGTAACAGTCTCAAGTTGTTTATTGAGATTTTCTCTAAGTACTTCAATTTCCTTTTCTTTTTTAGAAACTTCAGCAAGCTTAGATGAAGACTCTTGTTGTTGCTGTTTAACTTGATTTTCTTTATCAAGTATCTTTTTATTTCGCTCTACTACTTCTGATTCATGTTTTGCTTTAAGTTGCAAAAAATTCTCTTTTGCTTCTAGCATTTTTTCTTTTTTCGTAGCTTCTGCGTTATGATTCGCATTTTTTAATAATTGATCAGCTTTAGATTGTGCATCTTCTACTAGCTTTTGCGACTTGGCTCTAGCTTCTTCTTCTTGCTTTTCAAGAGTACTTTTGACAAAGGATTTACCTACAAAAAAACCTATAGCTAACGCTACAATAGCCGATAAAATGGGGAGAATAATAGTTAACATGTTGTCGTTTTTAATTTTTAAGAATTTAGAAACAACAACTTAAAATAACTTAAGATGAAATATTTTGAACGATGGTATCAATACTTTCTGCTAATAAATGAACTTCACTTTCATTTTTATACTTGCTTGATAACCATTCTACTACCAAACTCATTGACACCATAGCCAAGTAATCTTGTGCATCTTTACCATCATATGTTGCCCTGTATTCGTTCATTTTTAGATTTATGAGTTCCACAGCTTCTACTATCGTTTTTTTTTCATCTTCATTCTGAATACGTATCGGATAATTTCTACCAGCGATTGTCACTATCATTTGGTTGGTCATACCTTATCGTTTAAGAAATCAACTATTTCGTCTATTTCTTTTATGTATTCAGAAATCTGTTTTTTTAAGTTTGCTCTTTCAGCTAAATTTTTTTCTTCAATTTGCTGCGCTAAATTAACCTTTTTCAATTGATTTTCTAATTCATTGATAATATTTTTTTGCAAATGAATAACTTCTCTATCTGCTTTTAATTGATTTTCAAGCTCTTGCAAAGATTTTTTTTGTTCTTCGTATTTCAGTTTAAAGTCATTTACTTTATCTGAAAGTGTTTTTAATTTTTCAACTAGTTCCTCCATTAGCTTTTTCGTATTTGTGCATTTAAATCTTTTTCAAAAACCATCATTAATCGATTCATATATTTATCTATATCACTGTCTGTCAGAGTTTTATTAGCATCCTGGAAAGTAAATTTTATAGTGTAAGACTTTTTACTAGCATCTATTTTGTCTCCTTTGTAAATATCAAACAATGAAATGGAATGCAAACTTTTGAAATTTTGATGTGATACTAGAGACTCGATGTCTTTGTACTTCACTGATTGATCTAAAACTAAAGAAAGATCTCGTTGCACTGCTGGAAACTTATTTAATTCTTTAAACTTAATCTTTTGATATTGAATTTTTTCAAGTAAAAAATCAAAATTAATATCTGACCAAAATACTGTTTGCTTTATACCCATTTTTTTGAGTAATTGACTGTTTACTTGACCTACTTCTGCAAACGTCACATTGTCAAAATTATAAGTGAGATTATAGTCAAAAAAAGTAGACTCTTCTTCATCATTAATCGAAAAGTCACTTAGGGATTTCTTTATAATTGATTCTACGTCAGATTTTAAAGAATAAAAATCAAACTTTTTTTCACTTTCTATCCAAGATGGTGCACTTGATAAACCTGTATTTATTAAACATATTCGCTTTTGTTGCTCATACTTACCATTTAATAATTTATAAACATTGCCTGACTCAAAAAGTCTCAAATTTGAATGCTTATGGTTGATGTTTGACAACACCACTTCCAAATGACCATAAATTAACGAATATCTTAGACTATCTAACTCTGAGGTCTGAGCATTAGATAGTCTTACCAATTCAGTATCATCAGATGAATATTTAGATGATGATATAGAATTTGTCGATATTTCTTGATAGCCAGCACCTACCAATAAATTAGCCATTGTATTTTCGAAGGATAAACTATCAGTGCCAACGCTTTGATTTACTGCCATTGAAATATTTTTAGGAAAAGGTATAGTATTATAGCCGTAAATCCTTAAAATTTCTTCGAGTAAATCTGCTTCACGAGTAACTTCAGTTTTAAATGAAGGTACAGTTACAGTTAAGTTATCATCTGAAATTTGTAATTCAAATCCTAAATCATTTAGAATTGCTGTAACCTTATCTTTAGGTATAATAACACCTGACAACTTATTAATTCTACTAAATGTAGTTGAGATTTTCGATAGAGTGCTAGGATTCGGAAATACATCTCCAACTGTTGAATATTCAAATGAAGTAATAGAAAGCAATAACTCAACTGCTCTATTTAATGCTTGTATAGTAGCATTGACATCGGTTGTTTTTTCAAAACGTTGTGCTGCATCAGTCCGAAGAGCTAGTCGAGTAGCTGTTTTACGAATAAAAATTGGGTCAAAAAAAGCAGCCTCCAAGAAAACATTTTTTGTATCAAAATTAACTCCACTTTCTAAACCTCCATAAACACCTGCAATACATAAAAGCTCTTTGTCATCGCAAATCATTAAATCACTTTGCAAGATATCTTTTTCGCTACCATCCAAAGCCACAAACTTTCTAGTATTTTCAAGTGTTTTTACGATTATTTTTTGATTACTTATTTTATCAGCATCAAATGCATGTAAAGGTTGTCCAAGTTCATGTAAAACGAAATTAGTAACATCAACTATAGAATTAATCGGCTTAACTCCTATTGCTAAAAGTCTATTCTTCAACCATTTTGGAGAGTGAGTTACTTTTATATTTTTCAAAAAAACATAGCTATAGCGTTTACAAGCATTTGTATCTTTAATTTCAACAGAAAAAGGAGATTCAAATGTGCCAGATACTTTAAAGTCTGGAAGAGTCCAATCAAGCTTAATATTATAAACAGCTGATAACGCAGCTTTAAGATCTCTAACTACGCCTATATGAGAAAACGCATCGCCTCTATTTGGGGTCAATCCTA
>JBIKJU010000297.1:0-2707 GCA_044360745.1 Chitinophagales bacterium | reverse complement strand
ACTTTGCGAATAGAAGTAAGCAATGATTTGTCACAATTTATCCCTACGGCATTTACACCTAATGAGGATGGACTTAACGATTTCTTTGAGTTTGACATCTTAGGAGCTACCAATTTGGATGTAAATATTTGGAATAGATGGGGAGAAAAAGTATTTACTAATCCTAACCAATTGAACGGTATTACGCAATCTAATGCCACTGGAGCATGGGATGGTATGCATAAAGGCAAGAAAGCCGCTTTTGATACCTATACATACCAAATCGTTGTGACCTATTTTAATGGAAAAACAGAAAAGATTGCTGGTACAGTTATAGTGATGAGATAGTAATTTTTCTAAACTTTTTTACGACAGCATTCAATCTTGGGTGCTGTCTTTTTTTTGGGTATATCGAGAATAAGTAATTTGATAAAGAGTGTTTCCTTATGGTTTTGAAAGAGTAAATATTTTTAGAAAGAATATTTTTTATTTTTGAATGGTTCGGTGAAAACATCGTCTATAAGTAAAAAGCCTTTATAATTCGACTACCAATCGAATTTACAAATGCATGAAAAAGCTCAACAGCTTTTTTGGTTTTTCATGGGGAAGTCCCGCTCTGAAGCATTTAGACCAATTTCATAATCTTAAATTTCATTCAGTTCTTTTAAGGCTTTATATGCAGCAGATTGTTCTGCTATTTTTTTACTAAATCCCTCACCTGATGACACAATGACATCATCAATAAGTAGGTTGATCACAAAATAAGATCGCTTATTTTTTTGATTTTCAGAGGCTTTATCAAATCTTAATTTACGATTGTGCTTTTGAACATAATGAAAGAGTTTGCTTTTATAATCAGTCTCAGTAGCCTCAAGTGTTTCTACATCTATCAATCCTTTAAGCACTCTATTAAAAATAAATTTTCTAGTGTCCTTCATTCCTGCATCTAAGTATAATACGCCTACTAATGCCTCAAAAGTATTGCCTGCAATATCTTTTGGCGCTTCTTGAAGATTTTTTTTATTCCAACTTATTTTTTCTATCAAACCCAGCTTCATTCCTAAGGCATTTAATGACGCTCTGTTTACAATTTTTGATCGTAGCTCGGTAATAAAACCCTCCTCTTTGTAAGGATATTTTTTATACAAAAACTCAGCTACTAATAAATCTAAGACAGAATCGCCTAAAAGCTCTAGTCTTTCATTATTATCTTTCGCATCAAAGTGTGATGAGCGATGTTGAAATGCCTGCCTATAAAGCTTAAGCTTATTAGGGGTAACACCAGTAATAGATTTTATATATTTCGACAATAATTTATCGTCTGAAATAAAATTATTGTATGCTTTACGAAGTAATGACAAGCTGCTACGATTTTAAAAGTTAGAACATAAAACCAATATTGAAAAGAAAGTTTCTGACATGAATAGGATCTTTTTTTGCATCTCTATCATTAAGCACATCTACAAAGCCGTTATGATATTTAACGCCAAAAAGTAACGCTACTTTATCCGTTAGGTCATATTCAAAGCCAGTGCCAGCCGCTATTCTAAAGTCAAAAAAATTGCTTTTAAACTCTGGTATAACTGATGTAACTGCATTCTTTTTTGAGATGATATTTTCTTTATTGACTTCAAACACATTGTTATTTGTAACATCAAAAAGATTTTTACTAAAAGAAGCTCTTGAGCTAAGTGTAAAGTTTAATTCAAAACCTACTTGCCCATAGATATGAAATTTTTTGAGGCTATTTGTTTTTAACTTTAGATATACAGGAATTGCTATAAATTGATTGTTGTATCGTTCTACAATATCTGTTTTGCCAGTATTAATCTGAAAAACACTTCTGTCTTTTAGTATGCCATTTTCTAGCCCACCAAGTAAGCCTGTTTGAATACCATAGTTTTGATCTTTGAAGTAATATTCAAACACTAAGCCATAATTCATGGCGTAACCTATACCAGCGTTTTTGAGGTCACTTCCCTTCGGAGAGAACCAGCCTAATCCAGGACTAGCCATAAATCCAAGTCTGATCTTATCGTTGATAGCAAATGTGTTTGAAAATAAAAAAAGTAGAAAGATTGAGATAGGATATTTTTTCATGTTGACTATAAATTGGAATAGTGAATGAGTATACATTGTAAATATATAATTAATCTAAAAATGTTTTTACTGAATAGAATTTAGGGTATATAAAATTGAGAAAAGCCATGAACTCCCTTGTTTGGGGCATATATATATGTAGTGTCAAACTGCCATCCATTAGGATTACTTACATTATCATTTGCACGATAATTAAATGGATCTTCACCTCTAAAAATCACATCACTTGTACGCATGTTTAGAATATTGTTAGCGCCTATTCTTAAGGCTATTCCATTCTTCCATTTTTTCTCAACATAGACATTAAGCCATGAAATCAAGGCGAATATTCTGCTCTGGTATCATTGAGTTGTCTTCTTAAAAGCATTGGCGAATTTAATCATCCGTTGAAGCTAGCTATCCACCTATTTTCAATGTTTTGGCAACCTATATCAAAAGTCATATTGTATTTTGGTGCGTTTACTATTTTAGAAATTTCGTTTTTGTCTTCTATTTTAAATGCCCATTGGAGGGTGTATCCAAGTTGGATATAAAAGTGTTTTGGGAATTTAATGTCAACGTTTGTTTGCCAACCAGTGTACATTGCCGTTTCCTCTTCATTTTCAAACACAAATAAATTTTCATCATC
>JBIKJU010000168.1:0-4842 GCA_044360745.1 Chitinophagales bacterium | reverse complement strand
ATATAGCTACACATCGTTGATGGATAAAAATCGCTATGCTTGGGTGTATGAAATCGCAAGGTTTATATTTGTTTTAGCTATTCTTAAAGTGTATAACGGCTGGTTTACATTAGATAGTTTTATACCAAACGGCACAATGATTTTAATGGCCTATTTTGTAATTTCTGTAGTGGTAAGTTTGGCCTTTGAGTTTTTTGAATTTAAGTATGAAACCAAGGTTGATAAGGTGAGATTATAAATTCTCAATCACCAACTTTTACCAAAACAATGTGTGGTTCTAAAGTAAATGATTCCATCAGTATTTTTATTTTCAAACAAAAGACCGCAACCAAGTTGAGTGTATTTTGAGTCAATCATGTGTTTGTTGTGGTCACGGGATTGTGCTAAAATCTTTATATTTTTTTCTGCTAACTGCCAATAGGTTGGTAAATCACGCATATTGATGAAAATGCGAGCTACATTTTCAGCTATATGTTCTCCTTTATAACCACACAGTTCCATACGCTCATTAGGAAAACGTACTTTCCGATCATAAGGATTGGTATGATCTAAGAAATTTCTAACAACCATTTGATGTGTATGAATCATAGATGCATCGCGGAGTCGAGGTTCGTAATCAAGCGTTTTCAACCCTTTACTTTGTCGATACTTATTCAAAGCGAAAAACATAGCTGCATTCATAAGATCACTGTCATAGTTCATAGGGTCGACTAAATCGTTTACTATATCTAGCTTTTGAAAACTTTGCCAATCAAAATCATGATATTTTTCATCTTCAAAATCGCTTGATTCGTTATATTTTAGTATAGCCGCTAAATAAGGCTCTACTTGACAGACTGATTCTTTGTGAATCAGCATTGTAAACATTAAAATCAAAAGAATTCGCATATATCTATAAACGTTGTTTTCTTATGAAATGATATAATCAACGCTCATTTTTTTCAAAATTTTGCAAGAAATCAATGGTAGCATCAAATAAACGAGATAAATCATTTTGACTAACGCAATAGGGTGGTAAAAAGTAAATGATATTTCCAAGTGGCCGGATCATAATCCCTTTCTTTCTGTAAAAATGTATGATGTCTGACTTTATAGTACTTAGATAACCTTTGTTGTTGATATCCAACTCAAATCTAAGCATAGTACCAAGTACGGCTACATTACAAATAAATGAAAAGCGACTAAGTTCTTTTTCGAAATCCCTAAAATATGAGTTTATAGTCTCAATTTTTGAAATAGTATTTTCAATTTTAAAGAGTTCTAAACTCGCTATTGCTACACTACATCCTAGCGGGTTTCCTGTAAAACTATGTCCATGAAAAAAAGTCTTTGTTGCATCTGAAGACAAAAATACATCATAGATAAATTCAGCGGCTGTAGTAAGTCCCATAGGCAACATCCCTGCTGTAAGTCCTTTGCTGAAACACATGATATCTGGTTGAGTGGTCATATGTTCGGAGGCAAACATTTTGCCAGTTCGGCCAAATCCAGTAAATACCTCATCCGCAATCAAAAGAATATCGCTGTTTTTGAAAGCCTTCAAGAGTTTCTCTAAATGCGCAGCTTCATAGACTTTCATTCCCGCAGCACCTTGCAAAAGTGGTTCGTATATAAAGGCGGATATTTTACTTTCATTTTCCTTTAATATGGACAAGGCTTTGTTTACAGCTTCATCATCTTTAGGAATAGGAATAAATAATACATCAAAAAGATAAGGTTTGAAAGGATCTGTGAAAAGCCCTCTCCCACTTACAGACATACTCCCAAATGTATCGCCATGGTAAGCATCTTCAAAAGCAACAATTAAATTTCTTTCTTGTCCTTTGTTTAGCCAAAACTGAAAAGCCATTTTTAGTGCCACCTCTACTGCAGTAGAGCCATTATCAGAAAAGAAAAAACGCTGTTGATTACTGGGCAAGTAGGGCTTAAAATGTTCTACTAAATGCATTGCAGGCGGGTGAGTATATCCAGCAAAAATAACATGTTCTAAAGTAGATGCTTGTTGATAAAGCGACTTTGCTAAATAAGGATGGGCATGACCATGTGTGTTTGTCCACCAACTAGAAGTAGCATCAAGATATTTATTTCCGTCTATATCTACTAGATAAGCCCCCTCCCCTCTTACTATAACTAAATTGTCATCAGCATTTAAGGCTTGAGTATAAGGATGCCAAATGTGTGATTTATCTATATCCTTGTAATTCATTTCTTTTTGTATTCGCTACTTTTTCTATCTCCTTGGCCTCTAGCTTTTCAAAATTAGGAACGTCAATAAAAGGTATATCCGTAAATTTCAAAATGGTGTATTTTACAGCCTTATCAAAATGACCATTAAAGACTATAAAAGCTATTTTAATTTGATGCGTTTTCAATACCTCCAACGACAGTAAAGTATGATTAATACAACCTAAATAATCATTAACAACCAATATCACTTCCAGTTTATTCTTTATTATAAAATCAATAAAGGTATGTTGTGAATTAATAGGCACCATAATGCCCCCAGCTCCTTCTATTATCAAGGTTTTGGATGTGCTAGGAAATACAATATCATTTAAATCTATAGTTGCGCCTTCTGCATTTGATGCTATATTTGGTGAAGCTGGAAGCTTATATTTGATTAATGTAGGATGAATAGTAGTAACTGAATTTGCGACCATATTTTTCACTGTTTTCTCATCGCTATCAGTTTCAGAACCCGTTTGAATCGGTTTCCAATAGTCGGCATTAAAAGCTTCTGTAAGAACAGCGGACACAATCGTTTTTCCAACGTTAGTTCCAATTCCTGTCAGAAAAAAATGTTTTGGCATACTAAAAACTTGTTATAGTTTGATTGACTTTGTCATACTCTATCAGCCCATCTCTCAATCCTACAATACGATGAGCATATTTAGCTATATCTTCCTCATGGGTTACTAATATCACAGTATTGCCTTTAGAATGTATATCATTAAAAATACTCATGATTTCATAAGAGGTTTTAGAATCTAAATTTCCTGTAGGTTCGTCAGCTAAAATGATAGAAGGATTATTAATAAGTGCTCTCGCAATAGCTACACGTTGGCGTTGACCTCCCGACATTTGGTTGGGTTTATTTTTCATTCTATCTTGTAGACCCACCATCTCCATTACCTTTTCAGTTCTTTCCTTTCTCTCATTTTCAGCTATACCAGCATATATAAGTGGAAGTGCTACATTTTCAAAAGATGTCAAACGGGGCAACAAGTTAAACGTCTGAAAAACGAATCCAATCTCTTTGTTTCTAACAAAAGCCAATTGGTCATCATCCATTCTAGAGACTTCGGTATTGTTGAGCGTATATGTTCCTTTAGTTGGCGTGTCTAAACAGCCTAAAATATTCATTAAGGTTGACTTTCCTGAGCCTGAAGGTCCCATGAGGGCTACATATTCATTTTTCTTTATTTCTAATGACACATCTTTAAGAGCATAAATAAGCTGTTCGCCCAATAAATATTCTTTGCTGATATGATTGATCTCGATTATAGATTGCATAATAGCTTATTTTTTCAACACCTTAGGAACTTTGAAATAATCGGAATCCTTTTGCGGAGCATTTAATAAGGCTTCAGCTTTAGTAATCATGCCTTTTATTTCATCTTCTCTCCACTGTATTTCTTCATCATTCATATATTTGAGCGGCTCTACGCCCTCTACATCTACTTCATTCAGTTTATCAATGAGGTTCATGATTTTTTGGAGGTCAGAAATCATCCGAGTTTTTTCCTCTTCATTAAACTCTAATTTAGATAATTCTGCTAATCTTTCAACAAGGGCCTTATCAATGTTCATCTTTTGTATATTTGCGGTGAAAATATAAAATATGAATGAGATTGTAGTAAGTGGAGTGCGTCCAACAGGTAAACAGCATCTTGGTAACTACTTTGGAGCAGTGCTAAATTTTGTGAAGATGCAAAATGAGTACCCAAATTGTTACTTTTTTATAGCTGATTATCACTCATTAACCACACACCCCACTCCTGATAACTTATCGTCAAACGTTAGAAATACACTTATTGAGTATTTAGCTTGTGGGCTTGACCCCGATAAATGCACGCTATATGCTCAAAGCGATGTACCACAAATCACAGAAATGTACCTCATTTTTAACATGCTAGCTTATCTAGGAGAATTAGAAAAAGTCCCAACTTTTAAGGATAAAGTGAGAGATCAACCCAATAATGTAAATGCTGGATTGCTGACCTACCCTGTATTGATGGCTGTAGATATCTTAATACATAAAGCGGAGAAAGTACCAGTTGGTAAAGACCAAATGCAACATATAGAAATGACAAGGAATTTTTCAAACAGATTTAATCATATTTACAAAGTAGATTACTTTAAGGAACCACAAGGTTTCTTTTATGGTGATGCACCTGTGTCGGTACCGAGTTTAGATGGGATAGGTAAAATGAGTAAATCGAAAGGGGAAAATACTTGTATTTATCTAAACGACAGTGAAGACATTATACGAAAAAAGGTAATGCGCGCCACCACTGATAGTGGGCCTACTGTACCAAATCAACCTAAGAATGAAGCTATAGAAAACATTTTTAGTCTTATGGAATTATGTTCTTCGGAAGACGTAAAGCAATTTTATAACGAATCCTATAACAACTGTAGCATTCGATATGGCGATATGAAGAAGCAAATAGCAGAAGACATGATTGCGCTAGTGAAACCCTTAAGTGAAAAGATAGACTATTTCCAGCATCATCCTAAACTTTTGCAAGAAGTTTTAGAAAAAGGAGGCGAAAAAGCTAGAGCATCTGCATCTAAAACATTGAGAGATGTAAGAGAAATAATAGGTTTAAAATATAGCTA
>JBIKJU010000118.1:0-6577 GCA_044360745.1 Chitinophagales bacterium | reverse complement strand
ATCGTTTTCCTTTTTCAAAATTTCATAGAAGAAATTGTTAAACTTTATGATATTACTTAAGCTTCTAAAATTTTGATTTAAAACTAATGATTTTGTAGGGTAATTGTTGATAGCAATTTCCCTTTCCTTAAGTAAAGTATTTTTATCACTGCCATAAATTTTTGGTAGATTAACTAATTGCTCTCCTTCTGCTCCTTTAAATCTGTAAATAGACTGTTTAGCATCTCCGACTATTAAAGAGTCTTCTGATTTATATTGGCAGTTTTCAATTAAAGGAATGATATTTCTAAATTG
Source organism: Chitinophagales bacterium (assembly GCA_044360745.1). Lineage (GTDB taxonomy): Bacteria > Bacteroidota > Bacteroidia > Chitinophagales > LD1 > CALAYL01. Next base: position 6,283 of record JBIKJU010000118.1, on the reverse strand, counting down.
CAACAGCGATGTATCCTGGAATTCATCTATAAGAATGCTGTCATATTTTTCACCTATTCGCTCATAAATAATTGGAGCGTCTTGTGTGCTAACTACACTACTTACCAAAGAATGGAACTGTTCGATAGGTAAAATATTTCCTTCTGATTTTACATTTTCTATTGCCGTATTTATAGAATTGATGATTTTGAAAAGAGATATTGATTTTAAGACTGACTTGAAAATAAGATAATCTGACTTAGAGGATTTTTCTAATTCATCAACTTGATTGATGAAGTTTTTCAAATCTGGCTTTATATTATCTATTGCCATTTGCTCACTATGAGTTACTTTTTGAGAATACCATAAATCTTCTTCTAAAGTCTTGAAGACATAATTGTTTTTAGCAAGATCAAATTTCAATTTTATATCAGAAAGCTTTTTAAAGTGATTGTAAATACCTCTATTTCCTTGAAAGAAATGAGAAGAGTCTAAGTTGTTTTTTTTAATTAATTCAATTGCTTTAATTCCTATTTCTTGAATCTTACCTTCAAATGCTATGTTGAATTGTTTTATTTTTAAAATAAACGCTTTGATATCTTCAACTTCTATTTTCGATGCTCTAATCAAATAGGGATAAGAATCTTCTGCAAGCATTTTATCAAGTAATTCTTTTATTCCATAGTCAATATTCCATCCTTTACCATCATCTAATTTTTCTTCAGCTAGTTGAATAAGAGCATTTGATAAATCATCATTTTCGTCTTCAGAGATATTACTTAATAGATTTTCGACAATTAAATTTTTAAATTCATCTCTATCGATTAAAACTTCAAAATTGTGAGGTAGGTCTAGTTCATAAGCAAAACTTCTGATCACTTTATGAGTGAAACTATCGATAGTAATAATGGAAAAGGTGCTGTAATCTTGCAAAATTTTATTTATCAATCTTGATGAATAAGCTATTATATCCTCTTTTGAAATAGATGTTTCTTTAGATAACAGGTTAAGCATATCTGTTTCTTTTACTCCGTCATTACTAAAATCATTTATGGTATAAATGATTCTTTCTTTCATTTCTTGTGCTGCTTTATTTGTAAAGGTAATACCTAAAATATGCTTGTATTTATTGATGTCTTTAGATTCAAAGCATATTCTTAGGTACTCTTTTACCAGTGTAAAAGTTTTGCCAGAACCTGCAGATGAACGGTATATTTTTAGCATGATTAAATGTAAAAAATATTCGATAAAACTGAACTTATCTGTTTCTAATTATAAATTTATATTGATTTTACAAGATTTTTCTGCCGCAAAAATTAAATTTACTCAGTATTACTTGTCACGTTCTTTTAAATATTTTGCCATTTCTAAAAGAGGCATTTTCCTTCCATCACTAATTTCTATTGAGCTAAGGTTTTTTATTGATTTTTTATAGTAATTTTCAATTAAGTTTTCTGTATATTTTTTTGCACCAGTTTCCTCCATTAATTTTTTAATTCCATTAATTTTTTTGCTTTTATCTTTTTCGTTTTTTAATTTTAATAAAGCAGCTTTTTGATTTGTATTGCTAAATTCATTAGTTTTTATTTGTAGAATAGTTTTCTTGTTGAGTAAAATATCACCGCCTATTTTTTTACCCACTTTTTTATTATCACCAAAAGCATCTAAGTAGTCATCTTGTATTTGAAAAGATAGACCTAGGTTTAGTCCAAAATCATAAATTAGTTTTTGATTTTTGGGACTAGCATTTGCTACCCAAGCTCCCATTTTAAGCGCACAAGCTAGAAGCACTGAGGTTTTACCTTTTATCATTTCTAAGTATTCACTTTCTGATACTATGTCTATATTTTCATATTTCATATCAAGCGATTGTCCCTCTATTACTTTTACTATTGTATCATTGAAGATATTATTGAGTTCTACAATATTATCTTTCTTAGTTTGATTAAGATATTTATAAGATAAAGCAAACATAAGGTCACCAGTATTTATAGCTATGTTCTGTGAGTATTTTTTATGTACTGTGGGAAGTCCTCTTCGCTTATTGGCTTTATCCATTATGTCATCATGAACTAAAGTGCAGTTATGAAAAATTTCTACAGCCAATGCTATTGGTAATGACATCTTAATATCTGCTCCAAACATCTGTGAGGATAGCATTGTAAGTAAAGGTCTGATGCGTTTCCCATTCATATCCATAATATACTTTGATGCTTCATAAACATCATACTTTTCTTCCCATTTTTGTTTTTTGTAGTATGTTTCAAAAGTATCTAGTAATTCACTTATAGACTTCATTCTATTTTTTTACAATTATAAAGATTTATAAACACATATTGTTTTAAAATAGTTTTATCAAATTATAGAATGTTTTTGAAAATGCTAGGCTTATCATTATATTTGGAAAAGTAGATCTATAAAAGCAATGCTGTTATAACTATTTACACTTTTTTATATTTAATTTTATACTAGTAAATGTCTGAAAAGTATTATCTTTTTGTAGGCCTTGCTCTCATTTCAGAAATAATCGGAACAGTATCTGGCTTTGGGTCTTCTATACTGTTTGTGCCAATAGCCTCATTATTTTTCGATTTTAAAGAAGTTTTAGGTATTACTGCAGTCTTTCATGTTTTTAGTAATTTATCCAAAATAGCGCTATTTAGAAAAGGAGTAGATAAAAATATAGTTTTAAAATTAGGAATCACAGCTGTAATATTTGTTAGTATTGGAGCTGTCCTTACGACCTTTATTCAAACAAGTTATATTGAAATTATTATGAATTTTGTAGTTATGCTTCTAGCATTATATTTAATTTTTAATTTCGATAAACCGCTAGCAATGTCAAATAGAAATTTATACATTGGTGGGATATCATCTGGATTTATAGCTGGTATAGCTGGAACGGGTGGCGCTATAAGAGGGATTACTTTATCTGCCTTTTCTCTATCTAAAGATGTTTTTATTGCTACTTCTGCCATGATAGATTTAGGCGTTGATTTAGCACGCTCTATAATTTATGTAAGTAATGGCTATTTTAATAAAGAGTATTTATTTTTAATACCTTTTTTGATAGGAGTAAGTATTTTAGGTAGTTTTATTGGAAAAAAAATTTTACAACGAACTTCTGAAATTGTATTTAGATATATAGTCCTAATGGTAATTGTAGTTACTTCTTTGTTTCAAATAACTAAGTTTATAGGGTCTTTTTATGAATGGTTTTAGATTGTTTTTCTCAATATATTATGCCCAATGGCACATTCTAAACATCTAAACTTATCGCAGTATTCGCTTTTTAACTGAATAAATGCCTGTGATTCTAAGGCTTTTACCGGTTTTAGTTTTATTGCTTCGAAACATCTTATTATAGAATTATTTTCCGGCTTTATACTCTCTAGAATTTCGAGTGATTTGTCACAAAGTTCCTCTTGATTTCTATATTTTCCATAAGCAAACAGAATAGGGGCGATGTAGTTTATAATTAAAATGTCAATCGATGTTTTACCTAATTTTAAGTTATGTTTATTTGATTGTTTTTGTTCAAAATTGTAATGATATTCCCAAAAACTAGATGATTCTATTTTGAAAAGTTTTTCATAATCTGATAAATTTGAAAGTTGAGAAATGTAATCAATATCAAGTACTTTATTAACTATTAACCTTGATAACTGTGCTATTCTAAAAGTAGGGAATGCACTTGGTCGAATTTTACTAAACTTAAATGTATGCGCTTGCAATGGGTTTAATTGGTGCAATCGTTTTTGATAGTTATATTCTTTTTTTAAGTCTTTAAAATAGTTGTTATCATTATCTATTTCTAACATTCCAGCTTGACCAAAAAGAAGTGATTCTATTATCTTAATATCTTGAATATTTCTTTTTAAAATATTGATATCAATGCTATTTGCAAGTAGTTGCATGGCATCATTATTGAGCGATGTACCTAAGTATCTCGATAGCAAAATAAAAAGGACTTGATCCCAATTGTTTTTAGTTTGTGTAAGCAAAGATTCTATATTATCTATCTTTCGTTTTAGTCGTTCAATAGCTAATTTTTCAGTAAAGGCGTATAGGTTCACCTCACTTAGTTGATGTTCAAATTCTACACAAGCAATTGGCTTTTTGTATAGAGATAGAAGATGATACTTAGCAGCTAACTCCTCAGATACTTTATTTTTTAGCTCTAAAATTTCTACTTGCTGACCATTGTTAAGATATGTAGCGAGTTGCGAAGACTCCCAAACTACATGTAAGATTGTTGAATCATATGCTTTATCTTTATGGTGACCGTGCTTTTCCCAATCTGATGAATGAATATGGATTTCTACATTGCCAAAAAGTTTTATGTTGTCAATAATTATTATTGCATCTCTAAAATCAGGACCGGAGTTGAATTGGCGTGTACCTTGTTTTAAAATCTGAAGTTCTTTTCCAGACTTTGTGGTCAACTTATTTTTTTCAAATAGTTGAAATTTCCAAATGTAGATTATAAATTCTTCGTCTCTAAAATGCATGCACTAATTAAAGAATAAAATTGCATGAAATCAACAAGTCTCTAATTTTTGTGAGTTCAATATTGGTGTAACCGGTTTTACTTAAGTTGATAACCTTTAGTTCTTGAAGGTTGCTGATTTCATCTGAAAATGAGGTTAATTTTGGATTAAAACTAATATCTATGTTTTGTATAGATGATAACGAAGCAATACTTTTAGATAGGGATACAAATTCATTATAGCTTAAATCTAGGATATCTATTTTTTGAAGTGAACTTATACTTTCTGGTAAATCATTTAAGTTATTTCTTGTAAGAACAAATCTCCTTAAATTTTGAAGTTTCCCAATGTTCTCAGGAATTCGTTTAAGCGTATTGAAGCCCAAATCGAGCTCATCAACTTTTGTTAGCTGTCCTATGTTATCACTAATATTGTTGATTTTTAATGCGCTTAAATTTAGGTATCTTAAATTATGGCATGACCATACTTTTTCTACTTCTTTATCTGGATTTAGAAATGTATTTGCCGCTAGATGCAAGTATGTCAAAGATTTTAATTCTACAAATGAATTTGGTAACTCAGTTAGTTTATTAGCATTTAAGTTCAATACTTTTAGATGTTTAGCATCTCCAATATTTTCAGGCAACGTTTTGACTTCGTTATTTGATAAATCTAAAACTATAAGACTAGGCAATTCAAAAATTTCTGTAGGAAGTGATTTAAAGTGATTGTTGAATATGTATAACTCCTCTATGTTTGATCGAAGTATTTTTTCACTAATAGTCGTATAGCCAAGATTGCCAATATCTAAGCGCTTTAGCGAGCAAAGATCAAAAACATAATCTGGAACTGCTTTTTCTTTGTAAGTAGTTTCCATCCAACTTGAATTAAGTGGCTGAGAAACAATCAGTACTTCTAAATTAGATAAGCTGACAATAGCACTATCTATAGTATAAATTTTATTCGATTTTAAATTGAGTTTTTTTAAACTTATTAGAGTGTAAACAACTTTTGGTAGTGAGGTAAAGCTATTCGATGATAAATCTAATTCTTCAAGATGCGTAAGTTGTGTAATAGTCTCAGGAAGTGCACTCAGTTTTTTATTTGATAAGTCTAATTTATATACTTCAGTAGGGTTTTTTAGAGCTTCAGCTATTGAGCTATAGACTCCATTTTGAGCGTAACCAAGACTCGAAATTATAAAGATAAAAAGTGCGAGTGTATATTTCATAGTATATCTTATCTATTTTTTATACGAGATATTTAGCCGCTTGTTTCAAATCGGTAATTAATGTGTCACTATTTTCTAGCCCAATGTAAAGTCGAATATATGAAATTGGATATTTTCTTAATCCAGAATAATCTTTTGGGTAAAATGCAGCGCACGGCATAATAAGCGATTCATGACCACCCCACGAAACTGCCATTTTGAAAAATCTTAAGTTATTACAAAACAAATCTATTTTAGAAACATCTTCAGTATTTAAGTTTATAGAAAATAATCCACCATACCAATTCATTTGTTCGCTTGCAAGCAAATATTGTGGACTGTCTGATTCAGAGGGGTGCATCACTTTTTTTACCCAGTTAGCCGACTTTAGATACTCAACAACATTTCTAGTTGTTTCAGTTATTGCCTTCATTCGTTGAGGTAAGGTTCTGAGTCCCCGAAGTACGAGCCAAGCATCATGAGGAGATAAGACAGCTCCAATATTCAAAAACTCACTTTTGAAAATTTTTGCAATCATATTTTTGTTTGAAATAATAGCACCAGCTATGACATCGCTATGTCCGTTTATATATTTTGATATCGA
>JBIKJU010000012.1:0-20096 GCA_044360745.1 Chitinophagales bacterium | reverse complement strand
AAACACTTGTTCCGTCTCCATTATAAACACAATATGCAGCTGCATCACCTTGATAAGCTGCACCGCTACCGAAAGCTGTATTTGCAGTGTACGTTGATGGTGCATTTGTTGGCGTTCCGGCTGTAACTGCTGAAGTCGCTTTTACGAAAACTAATATCGAATTGTTAGCGGCATCATACCCAGAAGGTGCTGTCCAACTTAAGGTTGTTCCAGAGGATGTTGTTGATGCAAATACTGGAAGTGTCGCTGCATTAGGCAAGGTTGCATGATTTATAGTTGCAGGCGAACCCGTTTTGAAATTGATATTAGCTCCACTATTTGTGTAGGAATAGACCTTGAAATTGTACATTGTACCTGCTGCGAAATTGGTGAAAGAACTATAAGAACTTGCAGATTGTGGTGTAACTTCTACATTTGCAGCCCCACTAGTAATTGTAGTTTGATTTGCTGGATCTGTACCATCAACGGGGTCAGAGATCGTACCTGTATTTAAATTGATTAAATATCCATCAGGTGCTTGAGTACCTGTAACAGCTGCCGTCCATGTTAATGGAATATTTGAGGTTGTAACTGTGCCAACTGCCAAATTCGTTACTTGGTTAGTTGGTTCTGGTAATGTAGGCGATGCCATTGCGAAAAAGCCCAAAGTATTACCTGTTGAATTCGATGTATTTATGGATGTGCCACTCACAGTTCCTGCTAAAGAACTATAAGTTCCACTTACGGTACTACTACGCGCAATCATACTTAAACTTCCTAGTGCAGTTTGTCTTGTAAGCGAAACAGTTCCTTGTGTCCAAGTACCTGAATTGATTGTTGCTGACCAGTATTCAGAACTTAATGCCCCAATTCCAGCCCCTCCTGAACCTCCGCTACTAATTGCGAACGCTTCCACGGTAATAACAGGAGTTGTAGTACTAGATGGTGACAATGTCATTGGTAAATAAATTCCTCCTTTACCAACTGGAAAAACATAATTTGTAGTTGAACTTATAGTGGGCAATGACCATTTCAAAGGTCCAGAAATGAAATTGGTGGTTGATGCACCAGAAATTGCAGAATTAGAAGTGTTTGAAATGGTTAATATATTCGTTGAGGTTGTTGTTAGAATACCACTAGTTAAAGTAAGTGTACCAGCTACGGTTAATGGTTGATCTAATGTTACACCTGCGGATCTATTAATTGTTAAGTTATTGATTGTGTTTGCAGTTGGGGAAGTAGTAAATGCTCCAGAGTTAGAACCCCGAAAATCATAGTTAGCTCCTGAACTATATGTTCTTGTTCCGGTTACCTGAATAGACCCAGTTGCACCACTGGAAGTTAATCCTGCGCTATTGGCAGTTATTATTGTTGCTCCGCTTGATAATGTGAATGTTGGAACAACAGCATTGGTTGCAGAATTAAAAGTACTATTCAATATATTAAAAGTGGAACAATTCAATGTGCCATTTACAGTAAATGCAGGATTCAAACCTGCAGTTGCAGACCAACTGTTCATCGTTAGATTTGATGCAAGTACTAATGTTGAACCAGATGCGACATTTATATCTATAGGACTATTTGTTGCATTGAAATTATCAGTACCATTGTTGGTGAAAGTTTGAGTTTCTGTTCCATTAAAGTTAATAACTGATTTTGATGTAGAACTTTGGGTTATTCTACTGGTAGTTCCAGAAGCTAGTGTGAGATTACCTTTTATATTGAGAGTACCTATACCTCCTGTTCCAGAAAGATTGATTCCACCTGTTGAACCAAGTGTCACATTTCCATCAACCGTTAGTGTAGCACTTATTGAACCGTTATCATTTAATCGAATAAAAGCTCCCGAAGCACCACATGATGTAACATTCAAATTTCCTTTAATCGATGTAGTAGAATTACCTAATCCTAAACTAACTGAGCCACTTTGAGAAGCGCAATTCCAAATGAAGTTCCCGAAAGTTTGTGCTAAACCCGTTGGAGCAGTTGAGGTAATACCGATAATGTTGAGGGTAGAAGTCGCTGCCCAAGTAGCCGCAGGGATGACACCCGCTGCTGTTCCCATGGTATAAGTTCCATTAATTGTTGCTGTATTACCCGAAGCAAGAGCCAACGCTACGAGATTTGATCCTACTGTAGATTGAACTGTTAAGGTAGACCCAGCGCCTATTATTAAATCAGCACCGGCAATTGAAGTAGTTGCATTTCCAACAGTAAGTGTTCTTAAATTACTAGCGCTGTTACCATTTAAAATTACAGTAGCGTTATTTAGCAATTTTAATTGACCCATTGAAGTAGCAGCATTTATTGTTAAATTTACAGTCCCTGTATTTGTAAGTCCTGTTCCATCAATATCACTTCCATCAATTATAAAAATATTAGCGTTACTTGGTGTAATTGAGGCAGCAGCAGCGCCGCCTAATGTGGTTGACCATGCTGCATTGCTAGCATTATCTATTCTCCGAGGTGTAGTTCCTCCAACAAAATAATAAGTCGTTTGCCCCCAAGTATCACCAACCCCAGCAACAAAAATTGCAAGGGTGAGCATGAAGGATTTGAAAAACGAAGAGGAACCACTCTGAGCGTTGGTTTTAGATTTTAGGTTAAAAAAAGTGTAGTTGTTTTTCATGGTACTCAGGGTTAGTTTTTTTATATTGCGGATTGCGGATTAGCTTCGCTACTGCCTATGGCGGTGCGGATTAGGGATTTGGTATGTGTGTTTAAAAAATTCATTTTTATAGCAAGTTATGCATTTTTAATATTTCTGCCAACTTTGAATCGGTTTTAGCCAGTTCGCGGAGGGAAGATAAAATGGATTTATTGGTGCTGTCTGTTTTTAGCAAGTCAATTTGTACTTCAATTTCTTTGACTTTGGATTCAAAGGGGCGAATCATCGTTCGGCGATCCCATAAGGCAAAAATTATTGTTGTAGCAAACATTCCACCGAATAAGGCAATCATCCATCCCATGAAGGTGTTAGTCTGTTCGAAACGTTGGTTTACCTGTTCAAAACGTTTATCAACTTGTTCGAAGCGTTTGTCAATTTGCTTGAAGCCTTCGTCTAATCGAGTGTCGGTTCTTATAATTCGGTCGCGATCTTCTTGGGTGAAGGCAACGGGGTTTGATTGTGAGAAAGAAATATTGGTAAAAAAGAGGAGAATGAATGAAAAAGTTAGAGTGAAGGATTGCGGATTGCGGATTAGCTTCGCTGCTGCCTTCAGCGGTGCGGATTGCGGATTAGCTTCGTTGCTGCCTTCGGCGGTGCGAATATAGAATTGCGAGTTGCGAACGCATTGTTGCGAATTCTTTTTGTTTTGGTTTGAGTAGTTGTTTTTCATGGTACTCGGGGTTTTACTGTTTTTTTATATTGATTACAAATTGCATAGTTTCGATTTTATTTTCTTGTTGTGCTGTATGGCATATTTGTGCTGTTTGCGGAGCAAAATAAGAGTTGTAGAAAATGCAAAAAGATTTCATAAGAGTAATCTGCGTTTTGTTTTTTTATTAATAATTATATTCAATTCAATTAATGATGATTTACGATTCAAGTTATTCTAAAATGATGTTAATATTAATAAATTTATTTATCAACACAAAATCTAAATTTTATGTGCATAAATATCAAATATTATAATTCATATCTGCAACATTCAAGTTGTAAATACAACTTTGGTCTATAATAAAGATTGAAGATACAATTATGGGTATTCCATATAAATATGGTAAGGAGGATGATGAATGATTGTCCACTTTATTAAACGTTCGCGGAATCGTGCACAGAAATAACTGAAAATAACCGATACAAACCAACATATACCGTTAATACTGCTGTTTTAAAAATTGACATCTAATTAAACAACGTTTTTGTGATGATTTTTAAATGGGGATAGAAGAACCTCCCAAACCACAACAACCCTAACAAGCATCATGTGATGAGGGTTATTTATTTTTTGGAACACTATTTAGGACAATTCACATCATTGTGCTTGAAACCACATTCATTACTTCGTGTATATAGTTGTATTTTAGCAAATTGTAAGCCATGTACAAACTACCAGACGATAACGAAAGACCCGACTTTCAACTCTTAGGAATCAATACGCAGCTGAAAGATTTTAAGCTATGTGTTTTACTTAATGAGCTGTTAAGTATTGATTTTAGTTTGATGGAAGATCATAAAGTAATACTCAAAAAAAATGAGAAAGAAACTAAGTTTAGGGTCTTTTATGCTAAAAACAGTATAGCTAAAATAAACTATCTACTTTTTCATAATAAAAGTGGCTCACAATATTTAGTTCCAGAAGTTAAAAAAATGGACTTTTTGCTAAAAATTGATGGGCTATACAACAACACAGATTATACATCGTTGATTAACAGTACAGAGGGAATACAAGCGGTTGTTTCTTTGCCTGTACACAAAATTAAATCATATAATAATTTGGAATATTTTATTCCTAAACAAGAAACGAATACACTATGGCAACAAAACATAACAAAACGAAAATCATAGCCACTTGGGGACCAGCCTGCGAGGATACACAAATCATGAAAAAAATGATTGGTGAGGGACTTGATCTTTTTAGATTCAATTTTTCTCATGGCGCTCATGCTAAACATCTTGAGGGTTTTAAAAAGGTAAAAAAGCTTTGTGATGAAACTGGTGCTAATATTGGTATTTTAGCTGATCTACAAGGCCCAAAAATTAGAGTAGGAAAAGTAAAAGATAACAGTGTACTGCTTCAAAAAAATGCCATTATTGAAATTACAACCAAAGAGTGCTTAAGTACAAGTGAAAAGATTTTTATTAGTTATAACGCACTGGCTAAAGATGCTAAAGTGGGCGATAGGCTATTAATAGATGATGGGAAAATGCAGTTGAAAGTAACAAAAACTGATGGCAAGAGTACCCTAAAAGCGAAAGTAATATACGGAGGAAAATTATCGAATAACAAAGGAGTTAATCTACCAGACACCAAAACTACTGTACCAGCACTCACAAAAAAAGATAGAGAAGATTTGAAATTTGCGATGGAAAACGGGGCAAACTGGATAGCTCTTTCTTTTGTGCGAACACCAAAAGATGTACTTGATTTAAAAAAAATAATAGGTGAAAAAAATAGCTACATGAAAGTGATGGCTAAAATTGAAAAGCCAGAAGCGCTCACCGAAATTGATGCTATTATTGACGCTGCCGATGGCATCATGATAGCCAGAGGTGATTTGGCTGTAGAGGTGCCACAAGAAGAAATGCCTCTCATTCAAAAGGATATCATCAGGCGATGTATCCTTAAAGCAAAGCCGGTGGTAGTAGCTACACAGATGATGGACTCTATGATTGAAAATCCCAATCCAACGAGAGCAGAAATAACCGATGTAGCCAATGCCGTGCTTGATGGTGCAGATGCAGTAATGTTGAGCGGAGAAACATCTATCGGAAAATTTCCTGTAGAGGTCATCAGTATTATGGGAAAAATACTCACTAATGTAGAAGATAATGCCCCTATCTATAACAAAGATCAGAAAGCTAACCCCAAATCAGAGACCTATTTATCGGATGCTATATGTTACAACGCAGCACGAATTGCAGATGATTTAAACGCTCGTGTGGTTATCGGCATGACCTTTTCGGGATATACTGGCTTTATGTTGTCAAGCTTTAGGCCCAAAGCCGATATCATAATTTTTACAGAAAACAGAGCACTACTCAACGCTTTAAGTATATGCTGGGGAGTAGAGGGGTTTTATTATGATAAATTTGAAGGCACTTATTCCACAATTATGGATGTCATTCACATGCTCAAACAGAAAAAAATATTAAAGAAAGGAGATAAGGTAATCAATATAGGATCTATGCCATTAGCGAATAAGGGACGAGCAAATATGGTGAAAGTGACAGTAGTAGAATAAGCGAAAGTTTTAAAAAGAATAATATATTTGTGTGGATATTAAACATGTTAAAAATGAATTACAACATATCCTTCAAGGAACGAGCAGAGTTAGCTATGGTGAATCTATCCAAGCAATTGCCAGTTTCCTTAGAAAGAGCCTTATTGCAAGTGGAGCGATTGAAGATGGAGAGCAAAGTAAAGATCAAGAAAACGAAATCTTAGTAAGATATATAACAGAGAACAATCTTTGGAAGGAAAACATCAACTATGACTTGTTTCTGTCACAAGGTGCAGAACAAAGAGTTTACATAAAAGACAAGCAAAAGGTTTTTAAACTAAATGATGGTATATATTATTTATCGTGGGTAGACTACTTTTATAACCTTTTATTAAACAATTATTTTTTCCCTGATACAGCTTATAATCTAATTGGTTTTTATAAATCAGAGTTAGATGTTGTTTATGCTGTTGTAGAGCAAAACTATGTTGAGTCAAATCAGCCAACAGATTTAAGCTTGGTGAAGAATTTTTTAGAAAACAATGGATTTTCTAACACAAGAAATAACGACTATTATAATGCTGATTTAGGCATTATTTTAGAAGACCTCCATGACGAAATTGTCTTAACCTATAATGGGTTTCTTTATTTTATAGACACAGTATTTTATATAAAAGAAGATGTGTCTTGGAGAAAAGACTCTTAGTTATTCATTAGATCGTTAAACTTATTCATAAACATGAAAACCACACCCCTGAATTGGATGGCACTTTTGATACTCGCTTGCCTTCAAGCTCAAGCTCAAACATACCCCAACTATCCTTTGCCAGATTTCCCAAAAGATGAATTTATAATGCCAATGAATGTGCCTATGAATCTATCGGGCAATTTCGGTGAAACTCGAAAGTCTCATTTTCATATGGGGATAGATATCAAGACTAACGAGCGAGAGGGAGAGCCTGTTGTTGCTGTAGGCGATGGGTATATTTCTAGAATTAACGTATCTGCTTTTGGATATGGAAATGCGCTTTATATTACGCATCCCAATGGCTACACGAGTGTGTATGGGCATCTACAAGAGTTCAGTGCTCCTATAAAAAAACTACTCCGTGAAGAACAATATAAGCGTGAATCATTTAGTGTAGATATTAATCTCACATCCGCAATATTGCCAGTAAAAAAGGGTGAAAAAATAGCCTTGAGTGGTAATAGTGGTGGTAGTGGTGGGCCTCATTTGCATTTTGAAATTAGAGATGCTCAAGAAAGGCCCATCAATCCCTTCCATTTTGGATACAAAGTGGTAGATAATGTGGCTCCTGTTGTAAACGCTATTCAGCTCTATAATTTAGAAACACCTACTTATCCAAAATCAAAGAACAGGGTAGCGCTACAAAATGTAAATGGAGTGTATTCTCCTTCGACCTTATTGATAAAATTGAATGCTAAAAAAATTGGAGTTTCGCTTAATACCTTTGACAAAATGACTAATTCCACAAACTCATTAGGGGTCTACAGTATTACTTTATTCAAAGATGATTCACTATTGTTTGAATACAAAAACGACAGACACACTTTTGATGAAAAGAGAATGATAATAGCACATCTAGATTATGAAATATTTTTGACAGAGTCTTTTCGTGCTTTTCATAAAAGTTTTAAAGAAAGCGGAAATAAGTTGAGTGCGTATCCCACTAATTTTTCGGATGGAGCTATTGATATTTCAGATGGTAGATTATATATGATAGAAATGGTTGTAGCTGATTTTAATGGCAATAAAAATACAATTCGTTTTGATGTACAATATGACGGGAACGCCAATTTCTTTTCATCTACAAACCCTACCTACAACATAGTGCTTCGTGGAGACACCATAAACACCTATGAAGATACAGATGTCAAACTCCGAGTACCACCAAGTTGTTTAATAGACGAAACACCAATCATCATAAAGAAAACAACCATATCTGCAACTGTGTATTCTCAAGAGATACAGATAAATACAGCTAAAGAACACTTGTTAGACAACTATGACCTACAGATTAAAACATCTATTCCAGAGTCGCTACAATCCAAAGCCGTTATCATTTGGAAAGACCAAAAAGGAAAAAATGTAATCAAAAAGGCAACTATTAAAAATGCCTTTGCGAAAATATCACCTCGCGAATTTGGCACTTTTTATGTAGGTATTGATACCACTGCGCCAAGTATAATTCCGCTGACTTTTACTTCAACAAAAGCTATCGGAAGTATCAAAAAATGGAGCTTTAGAATACAGGACTCAGGTAGTGGAATAGAATCATACAAAGCCTACATAGATGGTCAATGGGTTTTAGCAGAATACGATGCTAAATTTAATCATCTTGCCATTTTGAATGAAAATAAATTGGCCAACGGCAAACACAAGCTTCGACTCATAGTGTTAGATGCAAATGGAAATGAAAAGGTATTTGAAAAAGAGTTTTTGTATTGATGATTCCCTATTACAAATAAAACTTATGGCCGTGTTCCTTTAAGTATTTTTCTTTTTCCATGTAGTTGGGCATTACAGATTCTACTACTTTCCAAAACCTATCCGAGTGGTTTTGATGAACTAGGTGAGCTAATTCATGAATATACACATAATCTATCACATCGTTTGGTGCAAACATTAACCGAAGCGAAATATTAATATTTCCTTGGCTTGAGCAGCTACCCCAATTGCTGGTGTTATATTTTAACTTTATAGTATTTATTTTCTTACCAAAATACCTATTGTTTAGTTCATGAATACGCTCTTGCACTTTGGGTAAAAAAAACTTTGTAAGACATTTGGAAATCAAAAAGCTAATGGTGTTGTCTTTCGCTTCCTCTGTCAATCCTTTCGCTAATGATATTGCAATTTGGTTATTGAAAATTCTAGCAGAGCTTTTGGGGTTATCTTGAAAGAAAATAGATAAATAAAAATCATAAGCCCCTACTTTTAACAGCTCTCCATTCACATATTTTCGTTGGGGTAAGAAGTCTAGCAAATCAGGCTTTTCGTCTAATTTATTTTTTGCCCATTGTATAAAGGTGTCTATATTTTTGCGTTGTTCTTCTTTTGGTTGTTTTTTGCTGATTCTAATAGTAATGCCTTTCGAGTTGACTACAACTCTATTGTTGAATCGCTCTTCAAAAATGATTTGCACCTTTACAGCTCTGCCATTCACTACTATCTCATAGCTCTCTTTTTTATCTTTTTCGGGGATAAAAAAAGTCGAAGGTTGAATAAGATTATCAAAAAGCGAAAGCAGCATAATGTTGCGAAAATCACTCCTTATTTTTACAAATACAGAATCTTTTTTCCACAATTGTGATAAGAAAATTTAGTTCGATTTTGGAGGGCGTATAAAGTCTAATGGCGATTTAACAAACTTTTTACCAATAGCTATAAGGAGTTCTCTAGTTTGATAAAAATGAACATTCCTTGCTCTTAAAGCCACATACAAAGCTAACCACAAAATTCATAAAGCCTATTCCCACTATACCTATTGAAGTCATTGCAATTTGTATAAGTGAAAGTTTATGATCTAATCCTACTACTGCTAATCCGAAGTTGCCAGCAGCAAAAGTAATATGGCGAATATCTATCGGTAGTCCTATTAAAAATCCAATAGTACCTATAGACCCAAGAAAGACACCTAAAAAGAAATTACCAGCTATTCCGCCCATGTTGTGTTCTAGGTAGTGTGCTAACTTTTTACGCCATGTCAATGGCAAAATTTTCGCCAATAAAGGATGATCTAATACCCGTTGAGGGATATGTTTATAAACGACCATATTGTCATAGTATCCTGAAATTATTCCCGATAAAAACAAACACACACCAGCAATGCCTGCATGAAAAAGCGATAAGCTTTTAAACGGATGTAGCTCTGCTATTAGGGTTTTAGCTTTTGCCACATCTGCTACATGGTTATCTGTAAAGGCGAAGTATAGTGTACCAATTAAATATGCTATCGGAAAAGCTATTGCCACATTGCCCACAAATGAAATAAGTTGCGAACGCGAAATTTTAGCTATTAGCTCTGTGAGTATAGGAATGTCAACTTCTTTATCGGTGTTGATATCAAGTGATGCTGCTATCTTAGTTGCCGTCATGGCGGGCTGTTTTGTTGCGAGTGTACCTCCCGTCAGCAAAATACCAATAAACCCAAATGAATAATTCATACTATACAAAAAGGCAGTACCAAAGGGGGAAAGCTTCAAATAATATATAAGTGTTTTAAAACAACTCAAAAACGCTACAATAAAACCACCTTTGAGGGCAGAGTAAAACATCTTATAATATTCCCTGCGAGAAGATGTAATATAGTGTTCGCCAGTCTGCACTGCATGCTCTGTGATTTGATAGGCAATCATCCAAGTGGTTTGTGAAATGTGCTCTTTCAAACTGTGTTTCTTGTTTTCATATCGAATCACTGACCTCAAAAATTTTACTAGCGCAAGTTTGCTTTCAAGGCTAGTATTTGAAAACAAAATCTTTAAAAGAAGCTCCGTACGTTCTATGATTTGCGACAATCTTACTATGGTATATGATAAGCTGAGACTTGTACCATTTTCGTTTCTTTTTTTGTGCAGTAATTCAATAAATTTTTTACAATCTTCGAGTGAACATAAAATATCGAGATATAGTTTTTCGTTTATGGAATTGGCTCCTGAAAACTGAGATATTAGAATAGAAACTCGCTTGTTTTGTATTAGAAATGGCGACTCACTGTTTTCTAGCTCTTCGATTTGTTCTATCAAAATATGCTCTATACCTATAGCCGCTATTTTATATGATAAAAACAAAACGGCATCACCCAGTTCTTTTTTAATGTTATCCAGCAATGTTTTTACAGTATCATTTTTCTGTCTCGAAAAGCTGAAAAAGCAACTGCCATTGTTCTACTGTGATGTGATCAATCCAAACATAGTCATCCTTTTTTGAGAATACAGTATTGACTAACGTTCGGAGGTTATACTGTTTTTTTAAAGGTGGAAAAAGTGTATTTGATAGCTTGTTGTAACTCTCCGAAAAAAATCCTTCATTTGATAATATCCCCGACTGTGTGTATAAATCTAGTTGATTATTTCTTTCTATTATGGTCAACAATTGCGTAAAAAAATCAAGCGTTGATGTTTTATCCTTTTGTAAATGATAAATGAAGGCATCGACCTTTTCTTTCACCGATGCTGCATCTGAAACATTCTTAGGTCGCATTAGATTGACAAAAGTGCTTAATGAGTCTGTAATTTCTAAAGCTTCTTTACCAACCTGATGTTGTGTATAATTCATCATCGTTAAACATAGCGATTTCTCTGTTTATTTTACAACAAATTTAACGGTCTTCTCTTTTTTGCCATTAGCAAAAAGTGATGCGTTGTACACTCCAGCAGAAAGCTTAGTGGCATTATAAATAAGCGGTTTGTTTAGATGAGCTACCGTTAATGTTTCCAACAATCTTCCAGAAACATCAAAAATGCCTATTTCAAAATTTTGATTTTGGTCAATGTCTTTCCCGAAGTAAAACACCACATCGCCACCCGAAGGCACGGGGCTTACATAAAAACCAAATTGATTATTTGAAAGGTCTTTAACGCGATTCGCATTTTTCTCAAATCGGATTAAAAATCTATCCCAATCATCCGTTTCGTTTGCCACAAATGAGTAACGAGCGTTTTCAAAAAGTTGCGTTTCTGTATTTACTTTTCTGTCCAATAGATAAACATTGTCTTTGTCAAACGTATTTATTCCTGAAAAATTCAACTCAAAATTTCCTGCTTTTCCCGGCTCTAAGCCTAGCTCTATTTTATCTGTTTCATTGGTGTTTTTAAACGTGTTTATACTCAAATGTTCGAGTGCTGATAATGAAGTGTAGAGCGTAGGTTGCCCTAATTTGCTATGAAATTTATTGGCATCTAACATTGGGTCGAAATATGCTGTAGCCAAACTATTGAACCCTATTTCAGTTTTGTCTTTATAGCCATTACCTAAAACTTCTATTGTCAACTGATGGTCGTTTTCTGTTTTGTAAAAAGGTTGAGGCTGTGCTGGATTATTGACACATTCCGTTTTGTTTACTGTAAAAACAGCACTACCTACAGATGAGGTGTGAACAAAAAATCCTTGAAATGGAGGAATAACTGCATTTGAACCCATCATCAATGTTTGATAGGAACCTTGATAAGGCCCAGAAGTTTGCCAAATATTAACTTGCGCATCAAGACCTACCTTTGGTGCGAGCTCTAAGTAAGAAAGATAAGGATTCCCGACAAGATTCCAACCAGACGATTGTGGTCTGCCTTGAGCAGTGGAGTGCGATGCCCACCCACTGTTTTTCATACCCGAAAGTGAGTAAGCAACATTTTGGTTTGGAGTGCCATTTACTGTCAGCACTTGATTGCCAGTCAAATAAGCCGAATAGCCTCTTGAGTTGTCTGTATTGCCTAATGTTACTACTTCCCAAGATTTGAGCGAACATCCGCTTCCGTTGCTTTCTATATTTCTAAAAACTGTACCATATGGTGATCCAGCCAAAAGCGAATCTTCATTACAATCTAAAGTAGGAGTTACAAATCCCGCAGTGCCACTTGCTCCAAGCTGCGATAAGGCAATAGCATTTAGTGGCACACTCACAAAGTGTTGGTTGCTACCACCAACCGGTATCCAACGTTGCGCTTCTATATTGCCAATGATAGCACCAGAATTTGATGGTGAAAAATCTATTGTTGCTATCCTAGTGTCTGATGTGCTTAAAAAACGAAGAGTCCCATTGTTTGTTAAGTTTCCAGACTGTAATACTAGCCTGCTTTTTAACTGTGTCAAACCAGTAGTTGTTAATCCTAAGGCGTTTTGTAAAATCAGACTATCTGCAATTAGTCCTCCTGTTATGTTTTGTGCTACGCTACCATTCATAGTTAGCTTGCCTAAACTCACGGTGGCATTAGAGCTACCAACTATATTTTTGCACACTTTTAATTGATGTGCGTTTTGTACAGTTATATTAGTGTTGGCATTCATCGTTAAATGACCAATTTGCACATCGCCATATAAAACAGAAGGGTTGTTTGGTGTTCCACTTGGTATGATTACATTGGATTCGCAGTTGTTTGGTCCACAGCAAACAGGGTTCGGTGTCCAGTTTTTCGGATCGTTCCAGTTGATAGAAACACTGCCGTTCCATGTATAAGTAAATGTGCACCCACCAGTATCAATATTGGCTGCAGGATTAAAATTTGACGCAGAAGGATTTATACAACCCAATGTGGCTAATGTAAGCGCATTCATAGCATCTACTTTGCCATATCCCCATTTGTGGTTGGGTACTGCTCCAGTAAAGGCATCTGTCTTGGCCGCCAATTTGATAACCTGATTTATTTCGTGATAGCCAGCAGTAGGTCTTGTTTCAAAATAGAGAGCCACTATGCCCGCTACAACAGGCGAAGCCATAGAAGTGCCACCATTCCGTCTATGTTTGCCGCCTATTCCCACTTTTAATCGTTCTCCAGGGCCACTTACTAATGAAAATGCATTGATAACAGAGTCTGCTGTACAAATAGTAGTACTCCCAGGAGCCGAGATATTTGGCTTTTGGCGATTATCTCGGGTAGGCCCTAAGCTAGACTGCGGTAGAATATCCTGTGGCGTTTCTCCAGCTATTCTTGGATTTCTAATTACACCATCTACATCTGTATAAAACCATCTATTAGAATAATTTGCTACAGTGATGACATAGTCGTTGTTTTGCCAACTCGACACCATTGTTTTTAAAGAGTCTGGGTGTCTATAATTGGCAGAAGAGAATCCGCCAGGCATAGGAGTTGAAGTTGTCACGATACGAGAAGCAAAAGCTAATGGGGCATTTACTGCACTGCCTCCAGAGCCGCTAGTAGAGGCTGATGCCCAAAGATCAAACCGCCCAGAGCCAAGAGTTTGCAGTCGCCAAAGGTTTGTTGTAGTAGTTGGTTTAATAAGAAACTCTACATGATACGTACCACCTTCTATAGTCACATAAATAGTATAGTTGCCGAGTTTTGTAGCGCCATTAAAAAGAGAATCTGTGATAGAAACGGTAACACCAGGTGATGGATTAAAATCTGTAATGATGTTATAGTATTTAGTTCTTTTCAGAAAAGTCGGTGTAGTATTATCACATCCTATAGCAAAATTAGCTAGTTTAAAATTAGAGGTGTCTGCCCAAAAATCAAAAAACACATGTTGATAGGCGGTGTTTGAAACATAGTTAAACCACGTAAAAAGCGAATCAGTAGGGCTTAGATCATACGACACATGAAATTTACGATGACCATCATTGCCAGCTGCTGCCACAAAAGATCTTCCTTTTTCAGCACACAATAAATTTTCGATGGCTTGACTTGTAAAGTCTGTTCCATCATGCGAGCCATAGCGAGTTCCAATGCTTGTATTTATGACACAAGGCATGCCCAATTCTTTCGCTTTATTAAAAATATAATCGGCAGCATCTGCTACATTTTGCAAAAAGTTGGGACTGCTATTATCGACTCGCACAAAAATGATATTTGCATCAAACGCTATACCTTTGTATATGTTTTGAAGAGTAGGCGAGCTACCACTCAATCCATTTCCGGCAGCTATACCTGCTACACATGAGCCATGACTTTGGTCGCTAATCGCTGACACATACGTACATGTGCCAGCATTTATGTGTGATGAATCCCATGCTACTCCATAAGCGTATGGTTGTGGAGCAGATCCTATAGCACTTTGATCCCATAAATAGCGAATGCGAGTAGTATTATCTGTTTTTCTGAAATCTTTATGATTGATATCAATACTGCCATCTATAATTCCTACGATCACACCTTTGCCACTATAGGGCTGCGATAAAGGTGCACTTCCATTATGTACAGCATTTACATTTGCGTTTACTCGACTGGTGTCCATTAGATTTTTGCCAGTTGTAAAAGTGTTGTCTATTTGTACTATACAAGATTCTTGAGCAAAAGAAGTTAACTGATTATAGGGAATTGCTATAGAGCAAATATCTTTTGCATGAAATTTAAAAACACCTTTGTGTCTCAACGTAGCTTCGCGAATTTGATCAGGATTGCCTTTTACTAATAATGGTTGTAAAACTGCACTATTGGAAAGTTCTGGATTTTTGAGTTGCTCTTGAAGATAGCGACCAAGCTTAGATGACTGCTGCGCTATCAGAGTAGTAGAGCAAAAGAAAAACAATAAGTAGAACGCTGTTTTCATAATATGTGTTTTCATCATAAAAGTATAACAAAAATCAGACCAAGCGAAAATTAAAAACATCTTTTTAATCAAATCAGACTCAATCCATTTTAATCAGTATTTAAAACACTATAAGTTTGATTAGCATATTGTCTAAAACAGCTCAAAAATATTTGCCTTTTAAAATGCAGCTCTTTGGTATATTTGCAACAATGGAAGAGCTTTTAACAGAAACAGAAAATGAATCTTTGGTGCAAAAGCATCCACGCTATTTTATTCACCTAGCGTATGATGGTACAGGCTTTCATGGATGGCAAATACAAAAAAATGGCGATAGTGTGCAGGAGCGAGTCAATAGTGCTTTGTCTCAGATTTTGAATAGCCGCATCATGTGTATGGGCTGTGGCAGAACAGATGCAGGTGTGCACGCCACTTCCTTTTATGCTCATTTTGATTTTGGAGGCGAACTACCTCATCGTTTTGTAGACAGGCTAAATTCTATTTTACCTAAAAGTATAGTAGTGTTTAATATTATGTCTGTAGCGCAAAATGCTCATACACGTTTTCATGCTACTAAGCGAAGCTATGAGTACTATATTCATTTTGAAAAAAATCCATTTTTAAAAAGCTATAGTCTTTATCTAGGGCACCTCAAAACCAATTGGGATATAGTTTTTGAAGCAACTGAGATGTTGACGACTTTTAAAGATTTTACTTCGCTGTGTCGACCAAGCGATGATTTTAAGACTAATCTTTGTGATGTGTCTTTGGCGAAATGGGATAGGGTACAAAAACCCTCTGTGGCAGGTCCTAAACAGAATGAGTTTATGCGATTTACGATTTCATCTAATCGATTTTTGAGAGGAATGGTGCGCAAAACAGTAGGTACACTATTGATGCTCGGTGCAGATAAAATCAGCCTACAAGAGTTTGAAGATACAATAGCAAATCAACAAGAGTTTTTCAAAACTTCGCTAGTTTCTCCAGAGGGATTGTACCTCACAGATGTCGTGTATCCTTATTCATTAGAGCCGATAGTGTGGGTTTGATTTTTTTGAGTATTAGTTTTTTACATTTGTGTAAATGAAGAATTGTTTGATTTTATGGAGTGTCTTTTTTTTCTTTTTAGAAACTACAAAAGCACAAACACCTTGGTATCACCATACCTCTATCTATCAGATTTATCCACGTTCTTTTTATGACACCAATCACGATGGCATTGGCGACATTACTGGCATTATCCAAAAGTTGGATTATATCCAAGAATTGGGTTTTGAAACCATTTGGTGTTCGCCATTTTTCGCTTCACCTCAAGCCGACTTTGGGTATGACATTACCAACTTTAGGGAGATTGCTCCAGAGTATGGCACTATGAATGATGTAGAGCAATTGATACAAGAAGTGCATGCTCGAAAAATGAAAATAGTATTTGATATGGTGATGAATCATACGAGTATTCAACATCGTTGGTTTGAGGAGGATGTGCGCAGAAGTCCAGCTGAGCGAGGACTGCAACAGGATAATTATGTGTGGCGTGATAAGCCTAATAATTGGAAAAGCATGGTAAAAGGCAATGCTTGGCAATTTAATAAAGAAAGAGGGCAATATTTCTATGCTGCATTTTTGCCCTTTCAGCCCGATTTAAACTATTATAATCCTGCTATCCGAAAGGCTATGTTAGACCATGTTCGTTTTTGGCTGAGCAAAGGAGTTGATGGATTTCGATTAGATATTTTTAATTCGATTTTTGAAGATAGTTTGTTTCGCAACAATCCCCCATCGCTCAATCCCCTTTCCAATTTTCAAAATAAGATATACTCTGTCAATCTCCCTGCTAGCTTAGATTTTGCCGAAGAGCTGAGAACGTTGTGCGACTCTTTTGGAGAAAAGATGCTTATAGGTGAAATCATAGGCGATAGATCGGTGAGCAAAAAATATTGTGGCGATGAAAAAAACAACCGCCTTACGCTTGCGTTTAATTTTGAAATGCTACGATTTAAATTTAATGCTCGCTATTTTGAGAAATTAATAGCCAATCAAGAAAAAGATTTTGCTGCTCCTTTTATGTCCGTGTATGTGTATAGCAATCATGACAGAAGGCGAAGTCTATCGCGCTTGAAAGGCGACAGAAGAAAGGCAAAACTCATTCATGCAGTTCAATTTTTGGCTCGTGGTGTACCTTGTGTTTATAATGGCGAAGAAATTGGAATGCAAGACCTCAACATCCCTAACAAAGAAGCCCTCGACCCCGTGCCACACGCTTTAAAATTGCCAAAGTGGTTAGGCAATTTAGCGAATGAAACATTCAACAGAGACGATGTGCGCACACCGATGCAATGGACCAACAGAAAGCATGCCGGATTTTCGGATGCTGAAAAAACATGGCTACCAGTAAACCCTAATCATCCAACCATAAATGTACAATCAGCGCAGCAAGACAGCACTTCTTTATACTACTTTTTTAAAAAGCTGAATAATGTTAGAAATAAAAATCTCTCTCTAAGCAGAAAAGGGAATGTGCTTTTTTTGAATGGCACCATCCTCAATTTCAACAAGCGAAAATCAGTGAAGGTAAATGGCTTGAAAGTAGAGCCGCTGGGGGTGGTGTGGTTTTGAGAAAAAATTACTTAAAACTCCAATCGTATCCCTCCAAATTCAGTAAGCACACTTTTAGCAAATCAATATTAGCGCGGATGTCGCTCTTATCTGCCATTTCTATGTGCGAGTGGATATGACGAGTAGGAATAGACACCGCTCCTGCAATAGTTCCATTGGTAGCCATACGTTGCATACCACCTGTGTCGGTGCCTCCAGCTGGCAAAATTTCAGCCTGCCATTTTATTTTGTTTGAAGCGGCTTGCTCTTTCATATATTTTACCATGCGGTAGTCGCAGATAGCGCCACCATCCATGATTTTGATGCCTACGCCATCGCCCAGCTTAGTCACCATATCTTCGGGTTTTGCGCCTGGAGTATCGAATGCTATGGTAGTATCTATATTAAAACTAAACTCTGGATTGATGTGGTGAGCTGCGGTATGTGCACCTCTTAGGCCTACCTCTTCTTGCACTGTAAACACACCATAAAAATCATAAGGCAATTGTTTGCCTTTGAGTTCCTTGAGGGTTTCTATCAAGATATAAACGGCTACACGATTGTCGATAGACTTGCAATTGACGCAGTTGCCCATTTCTATGAGTTCGCTCCAGCGTGTGATGGGTGTACCTATTTCTACGAATTTTTCTACCTCTTCTTTTGGCAATCCTAAGTCCACAAAATAATCGTGAATTTGAGCTGGTTTTGTGCGCTCCTCAGGACTCATGATATGGATAGGCTTAGAACCCATCACACCTACTAAGTCTTTTTTGCCATGCACGATCACACGCTGAGCGGTGAGTGTTTTAGGATCAAACCCACCAATAGTTTGTATTTTGATAAAACCTTTGTCGTCTATTTGTTTTACCATAAAACCGATTTCGTCCATGTGGGCAGCAGCCATGATTCGTTTAGAGTTGCTTTTGCCTTTCAGGAGGGCTATGAGGTTTCCCATATGGTCGGTATATAGCTCATCGGCTACATCTTTTAGGGTAGATTGAATAAATGCTCTGATGGGTTGCTCGTAACCAGAAATACCAGGCGTTTCACAACAAGTTTTGAGTAGGGATACATTGATTGACATAGGTTAAAAATTTTGGTGACACAAACCTAAAAATTAATGTAAATTGTAACTAGTTTTTTTCAATATTGAATTTTTCAACAAACTGAATTCTTCCTTATGCCCCTGGCTTTGCAAAAAACTCTTGATAGCTCCGCAAGATTTTATTCCATACATAATGCTGCACTATGGCGAAATCTTTTTTCTGATTAAAGTGTAAATAATAATACTCGATGTCGTATTTCAGCGGTCGGTTTTGCTCGTCAAAAAGCACTCTCGAATCGTCTGAAATTGGTTTTTGATAGAGTATCGCTTGTTGTGTAAATCCTTCTTTGGTTTTGAGGGTCACGGTGCAGTATGGTCCACGAGGAGGTATAGTATCTTTCGCCAAACTTTTATTGAGATAGGCCTCTAAAGATATGCTACCATAAAACGATAAGTATTGCTGTATATAAGCTTGCTTCGGTTGGTTGATTTTGCTGCCATCTATAGTGGCTATCGAAAACGAATCAGAGGTTTCTTGTTTGATGACAAAAGAGCGGCTGTTGTCGTTATGGTATAGCACAGACAATTCGTCTATTTCAGGCACTATGTATGGAAAAATCCAAGGACTACGCCAGTGGAGTGTGTCGGTATCAAAGCGTGAAGTGAGATAAGCCTTTTGACCTGGGATGTAGGTGATATAGGGCTTAGAAGCCATTTTCCCATCTAGCTCCATGATCATATGCGTGCCTTGATTATTGAGCGTGGGGCCACCTATATAGTAGGTTTTTTCCGCCTCATCGTCACCCGTAAAAATCGCTACTTTAAAATATTTTTGATTCATTTCGAGCAACACATTTTTTACTGCTGCTACTGGTACAGGGCCTAAAGTTTCTATACGATTAAATACCTCAAGCAACAATCCAATAGGCTCATCGCCTACAGGATATTGATCCCCAAAAATCCATTCTCCTTTTTTATTTTTCGTGATCACTGCTTTGCCTCCCTTTTCGTTGGTCAGCTCTATCTTCGTGATTTTATCCGTTTTTTTAAACGAAAAATCGCTCTCTTTTTTCTCAAGATTGGCTGGCATATTTTGATAAACCAATACACCAACAAAGGTTAACACTATCGCTAATCCCAAGACGATTAAAATTGTTTTTTTCATCCAGTAGTTTGTTTTGGTGGCGCTGGGGTAGCGTATCGTTTTCTTCGCCAATATCTATAGCCCAAGCCAAATCCAATGATTAATAATATTGGAAACAAAACATTCACAAGCTGCCATTTTAGTTTTTCATCATTGGCTCTAAGGGTATTGAGTAGTCGAAGTTTTACCTCTTTATTTCGCGCAGCTAAAAGCCCTTCACTATC
>JBIKJU010000117.1:0-6644 GCA_044360745.1 Chitinophagales bacterium | reverse complement strand
AACGATTTTTTGATTCCTTTTTTCTAAAAAAAGAATGAAGAAAAAAGCAGAATAGCAGATGAAACGGAGAGAACGGATGATTTGATGTGCTAATTGGAAAATTTGCTAATTGAAAAAAGATATATGAAAACGACAACAACCATACTCCTTCTCCTAACCCTCCTCACCGCTACAGCACAAGAAGAGCCCAAGCGCATAAACGCTATGGCATACATCCCCACACTCTATGTAGATAGCACCAACCTAAGCGAGATGAATCTTCTCAAAGAACGCATTGAAAAACAACTGCTTCCTTTTGGTGCAGCTGTAAAGATGCTTCAGCTTGCCGACACTACTATGCCCGACATCCGTGAATGGCAGCTCAAAGAAAACAAGAAGTGGATGGAAAGAGTGAGGAGGGATTAAGGCTATCCTGCCATCCTCTCTGTCAAAGTTTTAACTTCTACACCCGCCTTCTCCGTTATGTGATCCATAGCATACTCACTCAAAGCAGTGATGGTGAGAGATGGGTTCACGCCAAGATTACAAGGCATAATAGAGCCGTCTAAAATGTAAAAATTTTCGTACCCATGTACTTTAAAAAATTCATCTACTACACCTTCTTCTTTGGTTTTGCCCATAGGGCATCCTCCTAAAATATGGGCAGTAGAAGCTAACGAAAAAAGCACTTCGCTAAAGGCATTTTGAGCTACACCATTTACTTTTTCGGCATATCTATGCAAAACTTCTTGTCCAACGGGAATATAGCTAGGTACTTTTTGTCCGCTGTCATTTTGCATTTTCATCCCTCCTCCAAAGATGCCTTTCGTCCATTCCATTCTCATAGAGTTTTCGAGCGACTGCATAATCAAAAAGATAATGCCATTTTCGGCTACATTAAAATTAATCTGACTTCTTAAAAACTGAATAGGATGGCGAAACATGGACACTACCATTTTCACAGTTCGAAGAGGAGCAGAGCCTTCACCAGCAGCCATCACACCTAGTTTTTGCATGGCTCCACTTCCATTTGGGAATTTACACAACTCAATATGTGTGTTTTCATCAGGATTAAAAACTGAGTTGATAGCTATGCCGTGATTAAGTTTTCTATCGGCAGCTACTACTCCGCTTAGCATCTCAGAATTTGTAAGAATGTTATACCCCAGTTTGTCAGAGAGTTTGTCTAATGTCTTTGTTTCATATTTCATACGAAGCAATAAATCCATTGTCCCCAATACGCCACCGCTCATGACTAAGCCCTTTGTTTTGAAAGTTTGCTTGTTTTTGCCAAACCAAGAAGTGCTGCTCTCTGTAGAAATGGTGTATTCTCCATTTTGATAGGAAATATCAGTGACAAGAGTTTCTGCTAATACTTGTGCTCCAAACATATTTTCTGCAAACCATAAATAATTTTTATCTAAGGTGTTTTTGGCGTTGTGTCTGCATCCTACCATACATGCTGCGCATTCTTTGCAGCCAGAGCGTAAAGGTCCAAGTCCATTAAAGTAAGGATCAGTTTCTTTATTTACATCACCCATGTATACGCCCACATAATCTACCCGTCCATAGGTATCTCCTCTACCCATATCAGTAGCTACTTCTTTTAGTACTCTATCTTCTTCATATTCATTTTCAAATTTTGTAGAGCCAAGCATAAATTTTGCCTTTTCAAAATAAGGTGCAAGTACCGACTTCCAGTCTTTTATGTCAGACCAGATTTTATTGGTGTAAAATTTTTCGCGGGGCATCATGTGTGTATTGGCATATACTAATGAACCACCGCCAACACCAACACCTGATATAATGAATACTTGTTTAAAAAAAGTAAGCTTTTGAATTCCAAAACATTTTAATAGTGGCATCCAAAGATATTTTTGAATATTCCAATTAGAAGTCGGATAATCTGTAGCTTTCCAGCGTTTACCTTTTTCTATCACGAGCACACTGTATCCCTTCTCGGCTAATCTCATGGCAGATACTGATCCACCAAATCCTGAACCAATTACAATATAATCGTAGTTTTGTATCATAAATAAATTTAAAATTAGTGACTAAATCAGTGCTAACGTTGTTTATTGGTATAAACATATGAATTTTGAAACTGTTGAAAGAAAAAAAATGAATTCCTTATCAGATATTTTGCGACTTGAACATTGGATTGAAAAAGATCAGAATCCATTTTTGATAGCTGGCCCTTGTAGTGCTGAAACTGAAGAGCAGATTTATCAGTCTTTCAGAGAGATAAAGCACCATGCTCCATTTGTAAATATGATGAGGGCAGGAGTCTGGAAACCACGTACAAGGCCAAATTCGTTTGAAGGAGTAGGTGAAGTAGCATTGCCATGGATAGTAGCAGCAGCAAAAGAAATAGCAGTGCCAGTTAGCGTAGAAGTGGCTAATCAGGAGCATGTAGAAGCTGCTCTCAAAGCGGGAGTAGATGCCTTATGGATAGGAGCTAGGACTACGGTTTCGCCATTTAATATTCAAGCTATAGCAGATGCTTTAAGTGGGGTAGACATTACTGTTTTTATCAAAAATCCTGTTAATCCTGATGTTGAGTTATGGATTGGAGCATTTGAGCGTTTTGCTAATAAGGGTATTGTAAAATTAGCAGCTATTCATAGAGGTTTTTCGACTTATGAAAAATCAAATTATCGAAATCCTCCTATGTGGGAAATTCCCATCGAACTTAGAAGGCGGTATCCTAATATTTCTATCATAGTAGATCCATCACACATGGGTGGTGATAGAAATTTAATTTTTCCTTTGTCGCAACAAGCGCTTGATATGGGATTTGATGGTCTGATGATTGAGAGTCATCCCGATCCTGACAAGGCTTGGAGCGATGCTCGTCAACAAGTGGCTCCAAGCAAATTATCCGAAATTTTGAAGCAACTTATCATTAGAAAACCTAAGCTAGATACAGCGGAGTATAAAGATCTAAATGAGTTAAGAGGCAAAATTGATAGGATAGATGATTATATAGTAGAATTAATAGGAGAGAGAATGAGTATATCAGGGGAGATTGGTGCTATGAAAAAAGAAAAAAGTATAGCCATCCATCAATCAGAACGATGGTCTAGAATAGTAGAAAATGCTTTGGAAAAAGGAGAGGCTGTAGGTCTTTCAAGAGAGTTTATTATTAAGTTTTTTCAACAAATTCACAACGAAAGCATTTATCATCAAACAAAAGTTTTTGAAGGCGAGCTAAAGTCTGAAAAGATAAATTCTTAAAGTATCGATAAAAATTTCACAGAATCAGGTATCCGATAAGTCACAAATATCAAAAAGTGATTTTCTCTGTTCCCTTTTGTGATTATAATTCAATTATAAAAAACTTATAGTATTTTCATCCCCTAAATATTTCAATCATGAAAAAAATTCTGCTTTTTGTTTTTTGTGTTCCATTTTTAATAAATGCTCAAGTAAGCTTATCTATAGAAGAAAAGGAGCAAGGTATGAGTAAGGGAACTCAACCAAGTTTTGTTATAGACATTCCAAAAGTAGACTTAAAAACAGTAACAAAGGATTTTAGTAAGTATATAAAAAAAGGCTCTAAAGGTAAGGTAGAAGAAATAGGTGGAGAAGTTGTTTTAATAGGTGCAGCTAATAGTGAGGTATCACCACTTCCTTTTAATATTTTCGCTCGTTTTGTTCAATCTCCTAAAGGCGTTCAGCTGAGCGCTTGGATATCGGAAGGAGAAACCTTTGTTGGAGATAAAACTGCAGCATCAAAAGCAGCAGCCTTCAAGAATTATATCCGAAAATTTGCTGTAGAGGCATATACCGAGGCAGTTAAAGAAGAGTTGAAAGCAGAAGAGTCTAAGCTGAAAGATGAAAAGAAAAAATTAGAAGATTTTCAGAAAGATGAAAAAAAAGCAGAATCAAACATTCAAAGTCACAAAGCTGAGATTGCTAGTCGAGAAAAGAAGATAAAAGAAGAAGAACAAAATATTGAAATAGCGAAAAATAATCAGCAATCTCAAAAAGGTGCAGTCGCTTCACAAGAGGAAGTAGTGAATGTGGTTAAGAAAAAAATGAACGGTATACGATAGTATTTAATTTATTCATCCCTGCATATAATCATTAAGTTATTAGTCTATTAAGTTTAAACCTTAAGCTTTTTGATTTTTACTTAATCCAATAAAAGTGTAATATTGAACTAGGAAATTTAAACTTTATGAAAGGAATCATACTAGCCGGAGGCTCTGGAACACGGCTCTATCCCATCACATATGCTATCAGTAAGCAAATTATGCCTATTTATGATAAGCCTATGATTTACTATCCTCTTTCAGTATTGATGAAAGCTGGGATAAATGAAATTCTTATTATTTCTACCCCAACAGATTTACCTAACTTCGAAAGATTGCTTGGAGATGGTAAGCGCTATGGTTGCAACTTTAGTTACATAGTACAAGAAATACCGAATGGACTTGCACAGGCTTTTGTACTAGCAGAGGAGTTTATTGGCAATGACAAAGTAGCTCTTATTTTGGGTGATAATATTTTTTATGGAACTGGTTTAGACCAACTATTAAAAGCAAATAGTGACCCTAGTGGAGGTGTTGTTTATGCTTACCATGTAGCTGATCCTGAAAGATATGGAGTTGTGGAGTTTGATGATAAAGGAACGGCAATATCTATTGAAGAGAAACCGCTACAACCTAAATCTAATTATGCAGTGCCAGGTCTATATTTTTACGACAATGAAGTAGTAAGAATTGCAAAAGCTCTTAAACCAAGTCCTAGAGGTGAATATGAAATCACTGATGTCAACAAAGTATTTTTAGAATCTGGAAAGTTAAAAGTTGGAATTTTGGATAGAGGCACTGCTTGGCTAGATACAGGTACTTTTGATTCGTTGATGCAGGCATCTCAATTTGTGCAAGTGATAGAGCAAAGACAAGGACTCAAAATAGGATGTATAGAGGAAGAAGCTTTTAGGCAAGGCTTTATTAGTAGGGATCAACTCAAGACCTTGGCTGAGCCTCTAATGAAGAGTGGTTATGGAAAATATTTAATGGATTTAATTAGTTGATAAACACAAGGATAAAATGAAAACGAAAATTTTAGTTACTGGTGGTGCTGGATTTGTAGGATCTTGTATGGTAGACAAGCTTATAGAAAATGAAAGTAATTTTGTTGTGATAGTTGATAATTTGTTTACTGGTAGCTTGAATAGATTGCCTACAATTCATTCAGATAGATGGAAATTTATAAAGTGTGATGTAAATTCTTATCGTGATATAGCTGCAGTAATGATGGCTTATCAATTTGATTTTGTTTTTCATTATGCCGCAGTAGTAGGTGTACAGCGCACTTTAGATAATCCAGTTATGGTTTTAAATGACATTAATGGATTTAAATATTTGTTGGATTTATGTAAAAACACAGGTGTGCAAAGAGTGTTTTTCTCTTCTTCTTCAGAAGTGTATGGAGAGCCATTTGAGCATCCACAAAATGAGCTAACGACACCACTCAATTCTCGACTACCTTATGCTGTAGTGAAAAATGTAGGGGAGTCTTTTTTACGTTCTTACAAACAGGAGTATGATTTAGACTATACTATTTTTAGATTCTTCAATACTTATGGGCCAAAACAAAGTAGAGATTTTGTGATGTCGAAATTTATATCTGCAGCTGTAAAAAATAAAGACATTACGATTTATGGTGATGGTTCTCAAACACGTACATTTTGTTTTAGAGAAGATAATGTTGATGCTTGTGCTCTTGCTTTCTATAATAATCTCTATGTAAATGACACACTAAACATTGGAAGCGATTTTGAAGTTACAATTTTGGAGTTAGCGCAAATGATTATTGATATTTCAAAATCATCTTCGAAAATAGTTCATCTACCTCCACTAAAAGAAGGTGATATGACTAGACGAAAGCCAGATGTAACTAAAATGAGACAACTTTTGGGGCGTGAATTGACTTCTATACCAGATGGGATCCGACTAACGATTGAGTCGAAACTATATAATTTTTAATCATTTTATTGTGAAAGTACTTGTTACAGGTGGCTTAGGATACATTGGGTCTCATACTATTTGCGACATTGATGCTAATGATTTTGAAGTTATTAGTATTGACAATAATTGTAGAAGCAAGCCTGAAACTTTAAACGCTATTAATGCCATCACAAAAAGCAAAGTCTCCAACGTTCAACTTGATTTATGTGATAAAGAAGCAATAGTTGATTTCTTTAAAACAAATCATGAAGTAGAGGCTATAATTCATTTTGCTGCACTTAAGTCTGTTCCAGAATCTGTAGAAAATCCATTACTATATTATCAAAATAATATTGTTTCGCTTTTAAACTTACTTGATATTTGTAGGCAATTTTCTGTAAAGCATTTTGTGTTTTCATCATCATGTTCGGTGTACGGAAATGTAACAGAGCTGCCAGTTACAGAACAAACACCTATGGGGAAAGCTGAAAGCCCCTATGCGCATACAAAACAATTAGGCGAGGATATCATCATGCAGGCAAGTAAAAAGTTGTCTACCCAATTTGTAATATTGAGGTATTTTAATCCAGTAGGGGCACACCCATCTAATCTGATTGGCGAAAATCCACTGGGAATTGTCTATAATGTAGTGCCAAGAATAACTGGAACGGCCATAGGAAAATTTGAAAAATTAGCAGTTTTTGG
>JBIKJU010000116.1:0-6657 GCA_044360745.1 Chitinophagales bacterium | reverse complement strand
CTTCTCTAGCTCTAAAATCACCTCCCTTCACTGTGTCATAAAACAAACGATGTACTGAGTCCCCATCATTTTTATAGTTTTTAGCAGCATTAATTCCACCTTGTGCCGCTATAGAATGGGCACGTCTAGGTGAGTCTTGAAAACAAAAAGCTTTCACTTTGTAGCCTAATTCCGCCAATGTAGCTGCTGCTGAAGCACCAGCAAGACCAGTACCTACCACTATCACATCTAGCTTTCGCTTATTGGAAGGATTGACCAATTTAGTATTTTGCTTGTATAGACTCCACTTTTCGTCTATTTTCCCATCAGGAATTTTACTGTTTAAAGTTGACATAGTTTCAATAATTAAAGTGATTTAATGTAGTGATAAATTGCAGTAAATGCAAAACCTAGCGGTATAAAAATGGCAAATAAATTACCAAGTTTTTTGAGCGTTGGCGTGTATTTTTTATGATTAAATCCAACGGATTGGAATGAAGATTGAAATCCATGCAACAAATGCAATGATAGAAATACAAAAGACACAACATAAATCAATACTCTAATAGGATCTACAAATTTAGCTTGTAATTCTTTAAAATATCTATACTCTCCATTATGTATTCCACTCATATCGCCTACTACATATTTTGTCACTATTTCATGAACCCAAAAATCATAGAAGTGTAAAACTAAAAACAGCATAACTGTTATCCCTGTGATAATCATATTTCTACTCATCCACGAAGAGTTTGAGCTTGGTTGAGTGAAACTATAATTAGTTGGGCGAGCTTTTTTGTTTAATAAGTCTAAATAAATACCCATAGCTAAATGGAAAATAACTCCAAAAATTAGCACAGGTTGAAGCAGAAATTGAACTAATGGATTAGTCCCCATAAAATGTGAAACTTCATTAAACATTTTTGGACTAAATAACGAAAGTGAATTGATTGCAAAATGCTGAAATAAGAAAAACATTAAGAAAAAACCACTTAATGCCATTGCAAGTTTTCTTCCTATCGAAGACTCTAGTACTGACGATGAATTTACTTTTGAAGACATGATATATTTCATTTTTATTTGTTCGCAAATTTAATTGAACAATTTACTTTTAAAAGTTCAATCATATTAATTTATAAACATAATTCCTCTAAATTGGTTCAGCTAAATTCATGTTTAGAATTATTCCAAATAAAATTATTCAGATTGAAGTTAAAAATTGATGAGAAATGCCTAACTCTACAAATCGTAGCCTAATATTTTTAGCATACTTTCTGCCGTTTGCTCTTCAGCAAATTTTCTAAACGTAAATTTGCCTTCAATTTCATCTATCAATAAATGCGGAGGAGAAGGAAGCAAGCAATGTTTTATACCTCCATATCCGCTGAGAGTGTCTTGATAAGCTCCTGTATGAAAAAATCCTATATATAACTTCTCCCCTTCTTCTATGTTTGGTAAATAAACTTGATTGATATGTGCATCTGAATTGTAATAATCACCAACATCACAAGTAATACCACCAAGATTAATGTGTGTGTATTCCTTGTTCCAGTTATTGATTGGCAACATGATAAAACGCTGCGACAAGCCCCATATATCAGGCAAATTATTCATCAATGAGCCATCAAGCATATACCAGTTTTCTCTATCGTTTTGAAGTTTTTTTCCTAAAACACCAAAAATTACTGCTCCTGATTCGCCAACAGTATAACTACCAAACTCAGTGTATATATGTGGCTCTGGAACATTTTCTTCTACACAAACATTTTTGATTTGTGTTACTATTTCATTAATCATGTACTCATAATCAAAGTCAAAAGCAAGAGATTGTTTTATTGGCATTCCTCCTCCAAGGTTAATAGCTTCTAGTGTCGGACATATTCTCTTAAGATCTACATAGATTTTTAGAGCTTTGTGAAACTCAGTCCAATAATAGTTAACGTCTTTGATACCAGTGTCAATGAAAAAGTGAAGCATACGGAGATTATACTTCGTATTATCTTTTATTCTTTCTTTAAAAAATGGAATGACAGCATTTGCTCTAATACCTAATCTACTAGTATAAAATTCATACTTAGGCTCCTCCTCTGCTGCTATTCGGATTCCCAAGGACAATGGTTCATCAATAGGTTGGTATTTATCTAATTCATCTAAACTATCAAGTACTGTAGTTACATTCTTAAATCCTTCATTGATAGCTTTTATAATATTGTCTTGATATTTTTGAGTTTTAAAACCATTGCATACAATTTCAATATCTTTAGTGAGTTTACCCTTTTTCTCTAAAGCTGAAATAAGGTTAAAATCAAATGCAGAGGAAGTTTCAATATTTACTTTTTGTTTTAAGGCTTCCTCTAAAACAAAAGCAAAATGTGAACTTTTAGTGCAATAGCAATAATTATAATCGCCCTTATAATCAATGTTTGCCATAGATGAATTAAATAGTCTTCTTGCCTTTTGAATTTGTTGACCAATTTTTGGCAAATAAGTTATTCGCAATGGAGTTCCGTATTGCTTTACAATATCCATCAAGGGTAAGTTATTAAACAAAAGTTCGTTGTTCTCAACTTTAAATTCCCTTTGAGGAAAATCAAAAGATTGTTCTATCAGCTCTTGATACTTAGGATTTTTGTGCATTAATGGATCAAATTTAGGTAAAATTTAAAAACGATACAATAATACAATTTATCAATGACTATGCATTGATTATCAAAAAAAAATGCGCTAATGCTATAAACACTAGCGCAGAAAACTGTAGTAATAGAAAACGTTTATCGAATCAACGTGATACTTCCATTTTGCAGAGGTTCTTTTCTCCCATCTACATAGTCAATCTGCAAAGAATAGGTCAAAACTTGAGGAGTCAATAATTGTCCTCGATATCGTCCATCCCATTTAAAATCATGATCAGATGTTTGATATACTAGCTCTCCCCATCTATTAAATATTTTCATACCCATTGTTAGCCAAATCTTTTTGTTTCCAAAGATTTCAAAGAAATCATTTACTCCATCATTATTAGGTGTAAAAGCATTAGGAATGTAGAGATCATAGTTTGGCACAACAATAACTCGTGTGGTATCAGACGCCTTACATCCTACTTCGTTCTCAACATCTATTCTGTAAAGTGTAGAAGATAGTGGTGCAGCCAAAGTAGATACACAACTCGGACAATCTAACCCCCGAACTGGTGACCATACATTTGTCAAAATACCAGAATTTCCATTAACCAAATAATCTATAGTAGTAGTATTTCCAAGCTCAATTTGTTGAATTTCACTGGCTTCAATATCAAATTCATATTGATAAGAAAGCGAGTAGTTCCTTGTTTCTATACACCCCTGTTGGTCAGTAATAGTAACGCTATAGTTATCGTTAGATAGGTTTGTGTTGAAAGAAGTAGTAATGCCATTTGACCATAAATAATTATAAGTTGGAGAACCTGTAAGAACTGTTATACTAATAGATCCAGAGTTTGGAAAAGTTTGGCATAATGGATTATTAACTTCATCTGTCAATGTTAACAATGGAGCATCTCTGACAATTCGGGTAGATGATGCACTACATCCATTGGCAGAGTTAGTAACAGTGACTGTGTAAAGACCTGAAATAGTAACATTGATAGTCGGGCTTCCAGATCCAGAGCTCCATGAATAAACAGGACTTTGAGCATTAGTGTTTGCAGTAATACTTACTGAAGTAATAGCACAACCCAAGAAAGGTGGTGTAGATAAAGTAATACTAGGTGGTGTCACATTTTGAGTAATATTAACTGAAGAGGAGGCAGTGCAACCATTGTCTGTATTAGTAACCGTAAGAGTGACTGGAGCTGCTGTACTAACTGTAATAGAACTGTTAGATTCTGAAGTACTCCATAGGTAAGTTGCATTTGTAGCATTAGTGCTTCCAGTTAAGGTTGTGGATAGATTCGTACAAGTCAAAATAGAAGGAGGGCTGATAACAGCTGAAGGGGCTACTCTATCTTCTAAAACATTTTCAGAAGCGTTTGCTGTACATCCATTATTATCATCTGTTACTGTCACAGTATATAAACCACCTGAAGAAATTGTTGTGCTTGATGAAGTTGAATTATTATTCCAAAGATAAGATGCATTAGATGCATTACTCGATGCTATTAAATTTTGAGAAGGATTGAAGCAAGTCAAAAGCGAAGATGGTGCAATACTTATAGAAGGAGTAGTTGTATCAGAATTGACAGTATTTGAGGCAATAGCGCTACATCCATTTATAAGGTCACTTACCGTTACAGTATATGCACCTGAAGAACCAACAACAATATTTTGAGTAGTTTCAAGATTACTCCATTCAAAGTCAGGATTTTGAGCATTGGTAAGTAAAGTGATATCCACTAATTGATTTACACAAGTAATATTGCCACTATTAGACAAAGTGATGGTTGGGGTGATAGTATCTACCTCTACCGTGACACTCAAAGAAGCCGTACAGCCATTGTCTGTATTAGTTACAGTAACTGTATATAGTCCACCTAAGCTTGTTTCAAAAAATTGGCTTGTTTGCCCATTACTCCATGTATAGCTTGCTATACTTGCATCTGTAGCTGCCAAAAGTAAAATAGTGTCGTTTAAACAATTAATAGTATCAGGGTCTGCTATTAGTACCAGAGGTGGGTTATTATTTCCTGCAACATTCACAGAAGTAGAAGCAGTACATCCATCAGCTGGATTTGTAGCTGTAACAGAGTAAGTTCCGCCATTACTTACCGTTACATCTGTAGTAGTTTCAGAAGTGCTCCAAACAAACGTTGCTCCAGGTGTGGAAGAGCTGACAGTAAGGGTAACAGAAGGGTCAAAACATGTAAGAGGAGCAGGTGATGCGACAAAAACATTGGGTAAAACCCCAATTTGCCCCACATTATAAGATGCTGTAGCAGCACAATTTGCTTGATCTGTAAAGGTAACAGAATATGGCCCACTAGCTAAATTTACTGCCGTACTAGATGTTTGACCATTTGACCAAAGATATGTAAAAGTACCAGTGCCTCCTGACACCGATGATACAATACTTCCAGGTATAGTGCACGTAGCAGCAGTGATAGTAGGCGCAGCAACTACAATTGGGCTTGGCTCAGTGATAGTGTAGGTTGTAGATGCACTACAGCCAGTTTGATCAGTAGCCGTAACAGAATAACTTCCGGCAATGAGACCCGAAATCGTTTGAGTTGTTTGTGTATTGCTCCACACATAGCCAAGTGTTCCAGTACCTCCAGAGCCATTAGCTGTTATACTTCCATTGCTTCCTCCACTACAAGACACATTCGCTAAAGTAGGAGGATTAAAGTTAACAGCATTGGCTGAATTATTTATTGTATAAGATGCTGAAGCGGTACAGCCTCCTTGGTCAGTAATTGTTAGCGTATATGTATTAGGCAATTGATTAGTTAAGTTTGAAGTTGACGCTCCGTTAGACCACTCATAAGTTAGTGCTCCCACTCCACCACTTACACTAGTAGTTATTGAACCTCCACTTGTGCAAGTGGCATTTGCTATAGTAGCTTGCCCTATTACTATTGGCACATTGGTAATAGATAAAGTGCCTGAAGCTGTGACTGTACAGGTATTGCCGTCTGTAAGAGTAACAGAATAAAGACCAGGCGATACGCCATTCAAAATAGAATCTGTTTGTGAAGTAGAAGACCAAGCATAGGTATAACCTGGAGTTCCACCACTCGCAATAGCACTTAAATCACCACTGCCAGTTCCACTACAGTTATTGAAAGTGACATTAGGCACGCTAAGGTTTATCGGTGGTGGCTGGGTTATAACTACCGTATCTCTTCGTACACAGTTGGCAGCATCATTAGCAGTAAAAATATAACTGCCTGCCGAAAGCCCAGAAATAGCTAATTGATTTGACCCATTCGACCATCCATAGGTAATAGCACCAGTACCGCCTGTAAGCGTGGCTGTGGCTGTGCCATTGTTTCCACCAGCACAAGACACATTTGTAGATGTTGTAGATAAATTTAAAGTACCTGGTAGACTTACAGTCACATTGCTGGTGACTATTACATTTGGTCCACCGCTGCAGGGGTCATATGTAGCTCGTGCAGTATAGATAGTAGAATTCGATGTTGGACATACATTTATTGTATTTCCAGTACCTATCACATTACCTCCTTGCAGCCAATCAACGGTCACTATTGAAGGCCCATTAGGAGTGAAACGCCAAGCTTCGTTGGTAGCGTCCCAAACAGATAAATTTCTTCCAGGTGGAGCATAGCCTAAAGTGCCAGCAGTATTTTGAATACCAACTATTCCTAGACCACCATTCCATCCTGTACAACGTCTTTTTTGTTGCATATAAACCTCTATAGCGTTGGTAGTTTCATATAGTACTATCTGATGAGTGGCATGTCCAATATTAAAACAACTGCCAACCAAAAAAACATCATCATACATTGGAACATTATCATAAGAAATTACAAAAATTCTACAAGGAGCTGATCCTATAATTTGATATCGAATAGTGCCTCCTAAGGATGGGTCTATATCATGGTATGCCCCAAATATAGAATTGGTGTAAACAGTAGTTGAAGGTATTGGACTGCTTCCAGTAAAACTCCATTCGCAATACTGCCCTGCTCTACTAACATCAAAAGTAATTAAACCGTTTGCTCCTACTACTACTTGATTGTAC
>JBIKJU010000115.1:0-6659 GCA_044360745.1 Chitinophagales bacterium | reverse complement strand
AAATTTTGTGCTTGTAGTCCAGCAACAGCAAAAACACTAAGCAGTGCAATTGTAAATAGTTTTTTCATTTTCGTTTTTTGTTTTGTTTAATTGTGAAAGTAATTACAAAAGCGAAGAAATCAAAATTTAATGAAAAAACAACAAAAAAATGACACTTTTTTGACAAAACCCCTTATACATTGTTACTTTTCGTAATAACAATTTCTACATCTAGGCTCATATGATTCTTTTTCTCCAAGTAAAACCTTACCCTTTTTATCTACTGTTCGGTAAGAAAAATGAGCGATATCGCCACATTGCACACACACTGCGTTTACTTTAGTGATATAATCCGCTATTGCTAAAAGCTGAGGAATAGGCCCAAACGGTTTTCCTTCAAAGTCCATATCTAAACCAGCTACAATGACTCTAATACCACGTTTGGCCAATTCTTCGCATACAAAAGGCAACTCTTCATCTAAAAACTGTGCTTCATCTATTCCTACTACATCTACTCCCTCTACTAACAACAAAATATTTTGTGAATTAGTAATAGGTGTTGAAGGGATAGCATTATCATTATGTGAAACTACATTTATTTCATCGTATCGTGTGTCAATCATCGGCTTAAAAATCTCCACTCGCTTATTTGCAAACTGTACTCTTCTCAATCGCCTAATTAATTCTTCTGTCTTTCCAGAAAACATAGAACCACAGACTACTTCTATCCATCCTTTTTTAGGGTTGCTGATTACTGGCTCTATAAACATATATTATTTGAGTATTTGCCGTGAAAATATAAAAAATATCAATCCCTAAAATTGATAACGAATTTTATGTGGTTTAACACTATTAATTTTAACTTTCCGCCACAAAAATATCAGAATGACAATAGAAACTGTTTTACAAACAATAACTGATCTAAAAACTCAAATCAACAAAGTTGAACTCAATGCTATTGAAAAAGATATAGTAAAATACAATTTAGCTTCTATTTATCAATTGCTTATGAGTAATGAAGCTATATCAAAGCCTAAAGCTAATATTACAGATCAACATGTATCGAAAACTATTGAGGAAACTAGAGAAGCAAAGACTGAAGAAATCATTATAGACTTAAAAGAGAATTCAGTTGATAATCAAGTTAAAGACATAAAACTAATAAATGAAGAGGTGGGTAAACCCGAGATTAGCACTCAAATAGAACAAGCATTTTTTGACACAATTGAAAAATCACAAACACTTGCCGATAAATTTTCTTATTCCTCTAAAGGATTGAATGAAAGAGCAAGTGAAAGTGATTTGAAAAAACTCATTGATTTTAATCGCCAATATGTTTTTATTCAAGAACTCTTTGGAAATGATCCTACTGCCTATACAGAAGCTATTCATAAAATCAATAGCTCTGCTACGCTGAATGAGGCTATAGCATATGTTAACCAGCAACTTATTCCAAGATTTAACTGGAATAAAGAAATGCCATCTGTAAAACTTTTTGATAAAATTTTAAAACAACGATTTGGCTTATGAGCATTACCCTTATTATAATTATTATCACTTCTTTGATAAGTATTTCAGCTTTTCAAAACGAAAAACTCTTTAGTAAACTAGCCTTTCATCCAGTATCAATTTTAGAGTATAAAGAGTGGTATAGAGTTTTTAGCGTAGGAGTGGTTCATAATGATTTTACACACCTTTTTTTCAATATGTTTACTTTTTATTTTTTTGGGAGTACTGTTGAAGCATACTTTGAATACCTCTTTCCTATGGGGGAAATCGTATATGTTGGTTTCTATATAGTCGCATTACTCATATCGGGTATTCCTGATTTAATTCAACAAAGAACTAATCCATATTATAGTGCTGTGGGAGCATCAGGAGCTGTTTCTGCTATTGTTTTTGCCTATATTTTGTTTGACCCTAAGGCTACTCTATATTTACAATTTTTCATACCGATTCCTGCTATACTCTATGCCTTAGGTTATCTATTTTATTCCTATTACATGTCAAAAAGAGGTGTAGACAACATAGGTCATTTGGCACATTTTGCTGGAGCTGTCTTTGGCTTTATATTTCCTATCTTAGTTCGTCCAGATCTCATCCAAGTATTTATTCAAAAACTAGTCAATTGATGGTAGTAGATTTAAGAAGCGATACAGTAACCAAACCTAGCAAAGATATGCTAGATGCTATGTACAAAGCCGATTTAGGTGATGATGTATTCGGAGAAGATCCTACAGTAAAAGCATTAGAAGAAAAAACAGCAGCCATGTTTGGTATGGAAGCGGGATTATTTTGTCCGAGCGGCACCATGGCTAATCAAATAGCAATTAAAGCTCAAACAAATCCACTCGATGAAATAATTTGCGATAAACTTTCGCACATTTATAACTATGAAACTGCTGGCTATGCTTTTCATTCTGGCGTTTCTATTAGGCTTACCGAAGGTAAAGATGGTATAATAACAACCAATCAAATAGAAGATTGCATTCTTCCTGATAAAGACTGGTATGCAAATTCAAAAATGGTATGTATTGAAAATACTGTAAATAAAGGAGGCGGAGCTGTTTACACGCTTGAGGAAATGAAATCAATTAGTCGCTTTTGCAGAGATAAAAATCTTGTTTTTCATCTCGATGGAGCTAGAATTTTCAATGCCTTAACCTATTTAAAAATTGATTCTAAAGAGCTCAAAGGACTATTTGACAGTATTTCAATTTGCTTATCAAAAGGCTTGGGTACACCAGTAGGCTCTGTTTTGGTATCTACTAATGAAGTTATTAAAAAAGCTAGAAAAATCAGAAAAGTGATGGGTGGTGGCATGCGACAAAGTGGACTATTAGCAGCTGCTGGATTGTTTGCAATAGAGAACAACATCAATAGACTAGATCAAGATCACTTTCATGCACAAAAACTTGCGGATACACTCTCAACCTTAAATTGGGTAAGAAACGTATTGCCTACAAAAACTAACATTGTGATTGTAGAAGTAGAAGATGCAGAAAAAAAAGCATTATTTTTGGAAAGCAAGGGCGTAAAATCATCACCTTTTTCTAAGCATCATCTTAGATTTGTAACACATTTAGATATTACCAATGAAATGATAGATTACACTATTGCTAAGTTTAAAGAATTATAGAATTACTTTTCAGATAAAAAGGTTTTAAACCATTTACCAGAGTCTTTTATAGTCCGCTTTTGAGTTTCAAAATCAACATGAACTACACCAAAGCGTGGCTTATATCCTTCAGCCCATTCAAAGTTATCCATAAAGCTCCAAATAAAATAACCGCCAACATTCACTCCCTCATTTTTTGCTCTGAGTACTTGTGCTAAATAATCTTGAATAAACTTTGTTCTTTTTTCATCTTTTACTTCGCCATTTTGTACTACATCAGGAAATGCAGCACCATTTTCTGTGACAATGATTTTAGGCATATTTTTGTAAGCAGCATACTGCTTCAAAAGTTTATAAATGCACTCTGGATATACTTCCCAGCCCATATCTGTAATATCATGACCAAGTTTTTTAGCAGAAACATTTGCGAATTTTATGATTGGAATTAGACCTAAATTATAAACAACCATTCTAGAATAATTTTGCAATCCAATAAAATCAAAATCAAATTGCATTTTTTCAGCATCACCAGGAAGCATATGTTTTTCAATATGTTTGCATGCTGGCAAATCAGCTTTTGGGTATCCTAATCCCATTATAGGATCAAGAAAAAGTCGATTGATAAATGCATCTGCTCTTCGTGCTGCTTTGATATTGGATGGTTTGTCATCTTTAGAATCAATATGGCTACAAGAGAAAGTGGACCCGATGTATCCATTTTTTACATTTTGTCGAAGCATACGACCTCCAACTCCATGCGACATAGTAACATGGTGAACCGCTTTGTAAAATTTACCAAAATTGACATAACCAGGAGCATGCATACCTATAAGATAGCCTAGAGGCACAAAAGCCATAGGCTCATTAAAAACCATCCAATTTTTAACTTTATCTCCATATTCCCTAGAAATAAAATCAACATAATCCTCAAACCAACTAATGCTATCCCGATTTTCCCAGCCTCCTTTATTTTCGAGTGCTTGTGGCAAATCCCAATGATAACAAGTAATCCAAGGATCGACATTTTGCTCCAAGCACTTATCAATCACTCGATGATAAAAATCTACTCCTTTTGGGTTTACCGCTCCCCTGCCCTCTGGAAAAATCCTAGACCAAGACACAGAAAATCTTGAAGCAGGAATATTCATATTGCGCATCAATTCTATGTCGCTTTCATATCGATGATAAAAATCACAGGTCACATCTGCATTAGATCTATCTTTAATTTTTCGATTCTTATTGTGTGTGAAATGGTCCCATACAGACTCACCCTTGCCATCAATATTCCAAGCACCTTCTATCTGGTAAGCTGCTGTAGCTGTTCCCCAAATGAAATCTTTACCAAAATCACTTCTTCTCATTTCATTTTCTTTAAGTAGCTGAGCAATAACATCTGTAGGTAACATACTTCCTACACCTAGTACTGACATAGCCTTTATCCATTCTTTTCTATCCATTATTTAGTTTTTACTTTTAAAACAATAGTTTGGTGTGGTAATATGCTAATTTTTTCTAATTGTGTTTTATTCAAAATAGATTTTGTCCATATGTCAAATATATTTTTTACCTCTGAAGATGACAAATCACTTATGTTATTCAAATCAAAGGATATTGGAATATCGCCAGAATTGAGAATGACTAATGAAAAACCATCAATTAAATCTTTCTTGTATACTCTTACATTATTCTTCTTTTTCACGATTTTCACTTGAGCTGCTAATGGGTCTCGGTGAATTGACAATAAATCCGAATTCATCAAAATTGATTTGGTACTTTCATCAATAGATCTTAAATCTGAACTACTCAATAGTGGTGATGAAAACAGAGCCCAAAGACTCATATGCGATTGATACTCTATTTCAGTCAAGCCCTTATATTTCCCTTTAGCTGAAGTGGCTTTCCCCATTCCTTTATTGCCTACAAGTAGCATATCCATATCATTCCAA
This sequence comes from Chitinophagales bacterium, assembly GCA_044360745.1. GTDB lineage: Bacteria > Bacteroidota > Bacteroidia > Chitinophagales > LD1 > CALAYL01. Next base: position 1,616 of record JBIKJU010000115.1, on the reverse strand, counting down.
CCACCTGCAAAAGCGTATTTTTGTAGACGTTCAGCTTTATATAAAATATTCATCACACTATATTGCCAAATTGAAGTTTTTTGCCATACATCAAAAATATCAGGAGTGATTCGCCAATAGCTTCCATACACCTCACTCCCCCATTTCCAAGGGTTTCGCAGACCCCATTCACAAACACTAAATACTATTGATCTGCCTGAATTTTTTAATGCTGTACCCATAGCAGAATAGCGCTTTTTAGCAGCATTTTTAGACCAGGGAGCAAAACAATAATCGTACTTCAGTAAATCTATCCCCCATTCAGCATAAGTTTTTGCATCTATTTCTTCAAAACCAAAACCACCAAAGCGTTTTCCACAAGTCATAGAACCAGCACAAGAATAAATACCAAGCTTCAAGCCTTTACTATGCACATAGTCTGCTAAAGATTTCATACCCGAAGGAAACTTTTTTGGATCTACAAGAGGTCTTCCTGTAATAGAATCTCGAAAATCTGAATGCCAAAAATCATCAATATTTATGTACTGATATCCCATATCTCGCATACCAGTTTCTACCATTGCATCCGCTATTTGTCTAAGCATATTTTCATCAATATCAGTTGTAAAAACATTCCAACTATTCCAACCTAGGGGTGGTGTAAGACAAAGTTTATCACCAACCACTATACTGAATGTAGCCGTGCTAGTACCATGAATGTTTTTAGCTGTTACCTTTAAATCTAAAGTTTCTGGAGAAGATGGGAATCCAGTCAAAATACCCATAGAGTCTACACTCCACCCATCTGGCAAAGACATGAATGAAAATGAAATAGGACGAGTACCAGTAAAAGGAAGATAATAAAAAAAAGGGGTACTAGGTTTATGGCCTATTCTTGCAGGAACGTGCGAAACTGGAGCTAGGGAGGCATCTTGAGCAATTGATGATTCAAAAAATATCACTAAAAGGAGTAAACTAAATAAACGCATACTTATAATTTTTTTTGCATTAAAATATGTGGAATCGAAACTTCTTGAAACTCATCTCCAATCTTAATATAATTAAGTTTTTCATAAAAATCAGTAGCAGAAATTCGAGCATGACAAAAAATAAAGGAGTAGCCTTTTTCTTGAGCAAATTGTTCAGCTTCAATTAACAGCTTTCGTCCAATGCCTTTTGATTGAAAATCCAGATCCACTGCCATTTGACGAAGTTGAATAGTATCCTTATTTTTAGGTGATAAAATTAAAGAAGCATAAATTCTATTATCATCAAAAAGACCTAAATGAATATCCTTAGACTCAGCCTCAAGCTGAGTGCGAGTATAATTTAACCCTAAGGGATGTCTTAAAGTCCTGTAGCGTAAAATCAACGATAGCCAATATTCAGAGCTATTTTGATTAAAAATTCTTAGTTGATAATTCACGATTATAGAGATAAATTGGGCTAATTTAGTTTTTTAGTTGTATAATCGCACAATAATAATGCAAAAAAGCAAATGATTATTTTAGATACCATTTTTCGAGATTTAAAAGTTATAGAACCAAAAATTTTTGAAGATAGTAGAGGTTATTTTTTTGAAAGTTATAATGAAAAAGTCTTTGAGGAAAATGGACTTAAATATGATTGGGTTCAAG
>JBIKJU010000113.1:0-6810 GCA_044360745.1 Chitinophagales bacterium | reverse complement strand
CTATTAATAATTTCAATTTTTGAAACCAATCATCATTAGTGTTGTTCACGAGTATTCCATTTTCTAAATCACGAATAACAGTGGGAATTATTTCATTTGCATTGGATACTAAAATGGGAAGTCCGGCAGCTAGATATTGAATTAGTTTACCACCATATTTCCCCTGTGACCATACTTCATTTTCAAGCGGATATAATGCTATATCAAAGCTATTTAGTACTTCATTCTCGATATCAGCATGCCAAGTTATATGACGGTGAGGGAATGAGAAGCTTGTTAAATCACTAGAGCCAAAAACAACAAATTCAAAATCATATTCCAAAGAAAGTTTCTCTAAGGCACCAATGACTATTTTCAAATACAGAGCCGTGGTAACACTACCAGACCATCCAATGACTATTTGTTTGTTTATTTGTTTTACTAAAGGGGTTATTTTGTTTGTGTCTAAACTAGGAGGTATGCCAACAACATTGTTGTTTAGCTTTTTGCAAAAGTCAACTAAATATGGAGTAGTTGTTATAACAAAATCTGCGACTTTTATAAGATATAGAGATTTAGAATGTCCTTTTAGTTTTTGGACGAAGCTATTGTTTTCAGATGCTTTCTGCTGAAAAATCAAATCATCTATATCGTAAATTATTTTTTTTGAAAATAATCGGTATAGTCTTTCAAAAATTGGAAACCCAAAAGGGGAAACCCAAAGATGAATGTAAACTATATCATACTCTCTTAAGCGAAATAAAAGTAAAATTCTATTCAAATATCCGTATAGAGTCCAAAAGAATTTCTTTAAAAAATTATGCTTTGTGTAGATTAAATTCCAAAATGAAGTACTAATAAACTCTTCTACTTCTACCTCATATCCATACTCTCTAAACAATGGAAAATATTGTTCGTATTTTAACCGTTGGGAAGGGGCTGTATCAAAAGGATACGGGCAAACTATAAGTATTTTTTTGATAGTTTTATAGTTTTTGATAAATGGATAAATATTTTTTTACACCTGCTGAAAGCGAAAAATCTTGATGAGAAACGTTGATAACACTTTTAGCATCAAATGATAGGTTTTTAAGTTCTTGGATTGCATTTTGGTAGCAATCTTTAGAAAAATTGCGTATTGCAATACCAGCTTTATTTTCCAAAACGATTGCATCTGTATCACCCACTCCTTTATTGCAAACTATAGGTATGCCTAACGACATGAGTTCAGCTTGTTTGGTAGGACTACTACTAATCTTAGAATAGGTAGGTCTGATAAAGAAAATTGAAAAATACGATAGAGAAGCTAATTCAGCCACTTCATTTCGTTTGGCAGGTTGTATAATAATGCTATCTTCTAGTCCTCTTTTGGATGCTTCATTCCTTATTTTGTCATGTTCATCATGTGTGATAAAAAGAAATTTGGCCGATGGGTTGTTTTCGTGATACACTTTGAAAAAATCAAGCATTTCATTAAGCATATACCATGTGCCGATAGAGCCTAAATAAGTTACTATTTTGTCATTATCTTTAATGTTTAACTTTATCTTCCATGTTGAAATTGCGTCAGATGAAACAGTTTGTTTATTAAACAAGCTTGTATCTACACAACAAGGAATTACGGTAATATTATCTGGCTTCCCCTGCATATATTGCCATGATTGAATTTCACTTTTACCTGCATGAGTAAGGCTAACTGTATGATCGGCATGTAAAAAACACTCTTTTTCTTTTCTTTTAAAAAACAGATATATCAGTTTGTAGACAGGGTTTTTGAGGTTCCAAGCCCCGGCATCTACTTTTTCATCAGCCCAAAGTCCACGCATATCGAAAAGAAATTTAACTCCAAATTTTTGTTTAAGTTTTAAACCTACTAGCGCACTGATATATCCTCTGCAATGTACTATCTTATAGCTGTTTTTTTTATGCAGTTGCACAGCAGTTTTATGCATCCTATATACATCATAAAGCGTGGATAAGATAGGGGGCGATTTGTGGTATATTAGTGGCATCCACTCTATATTGTTAGCGGTGCATATTTGTTCTATTTCTTTTCGGTGTAGATCATATCTAGCGGGCTTTTCAAAACTTATCAATGTAAAAGCATAGCCCTTTTTCGACAACCCACATATATAAGGTAAGACTTGACTTTGACCAAGAGGGTCGGTCATGCCATCATAAGAAATATAAATTACGTTCTTGTTTTGCAACATTGTTTTGATTGGGAAAAAAGTCTTGATTGAGGAATTTTGCTACAAAAGAATATTTGAGCTTAGTTAAAAAGTTTGCGATATAGATTATACGCAAATTCAATTAGTTTTTTTTGATTAGGGAAGTCTTTGTATGTTTTTGGAGGGGATGATAAATACGTCTCTAATCATATTATCCGATTGAGTCAATCATTCTTTATTTGTCGTTTTCTGTATATAGAATTAATTTCCGTTGAATAATTTCGGGATAGAATTGACCACCTTAATTACTTCTTGAAAATCCATCCCAAGTGCGTCTAAGTACCACCGTATATTCTGATATCTCGGTCGATTTTCATCTTCAACAAGCTCTAAGGCTCTCTCTCTGGACATATCACCTTCTCGAATCTGATTGCTTCGAAAGGTATCGTGTTCCGTAAACCCTGCTACTGTATAGTAAACATAATTATAAAATGCCGCTGTCCCATCTCCTATTCTCCAAGTGGTACTTGTATCTATTGCTCGCTCCCAATCATAGGTGTCTAATGTGTCCTCAATAATTTTCTCATCCCACCGCCAATAATCAAAAATATGATAATAATTCTTCTTTTCTGTAAAGCTGCGATAGTATTCGCCCGAAAGCGTATCCCATAAAGAACTGTTGAAATATCCTGGACTTTCTAACATCGCCGAGAATCGCTTGATTTGATACCTTAGTTGTTTTAAAGCCCCATTTGTATATACTTTTTCTTCTTCAAAATCAGGCTTAATACCTAAAAATCCTGTCTTAAAATGCGTAACTTCGAGTGGATTGACGCCCCACAGATTCAGGTCAACTCCTGTTTGACGCTTCACAGTCTCTACATATCTGAAAAAATGTTTGTCTCCCGCAGTAAGTAGGCTTATTAAGCCCAAATGTGGTGATTTCAGCCAAGCTTTTAGATTCATCGCGATGTTTCTCCTTTTTTGGGATATATCGGCGGCGATGATAATATTCTCCACTCCAAGTTCTGCGCACATTCTACTGATATTGCGTCTACCCAAATCGGTTACCATGCCCCAATCATATGTATAAGTCACTGGATTCATCTTAAGCTCCCTTACCACTAGATGCAACCCATAGCAACTATCGCGTCCCCCAGAGAATGGAACGATACAATCAATTCCGTCCTTTCGCCGATAGGACTCTACAATGTTAAATAGTTCTTCTTTTGGTCTCGGTTTATTTCTAATTCTATAAGAACGGCAGTAATTGCAGACCCCAGAATCATCAAAACTTATAAACGGCATTGTTTCAGGCAATATACACTTTGCGCATCTCTTCAAATTATGCTTTCTGAATTCAAGTAGATTTTCCTCTATTTTATTAATCTTAAACTCGGGTATTAAATTCTCCATTCGTGAGGAATCGTCTAATTCTATGGCTATATCATTTTCTGAGAAAGGTATATCTATAAAGTGAGCTTCTGTTTTTATTTGTCGAATGTTAATGCAACTTATCTGTGTAAGCGGGTAACGTTCGGATGCAAAATAAATTCCAGTCTCATTTTCTCCCAAATACAAACTGCCATTATTTGAGAAAAGAATGAGTTTACCTCTGCTTGGTATCACTAGAGCACAAGCAATAATACCTTTGCAAAGACTTAGGACTCTTTTAGGCAAATCATTTAGATCATTTTCATTCTGCAGATGCTCTTCAGCGATAGCGACTATGAGTTCTGAATCAATAATATATCTTCGATTGGACTTAATTTTTGACCAAACCTCTTCTTCATTGACGATAATCCCATTGTGAACAACACAGATATTTCCTCTCACAACAGGCTGATTGTCGCCTAGCCCATTCGTGATAAGTCGACTGTGACCAAAAAGGATTTGGGACTGAAAAGGTTTCACCTTAAAGAGAAGCTTCTCTATATCATAATCTGCACGACTTAAAACATAGGAGGAATCGTTCAGATAAATTAATCCACTAGAATCTTTCCCTCTTTGTTCTGCATGTTTTACTAATTTCTCAACATTCTTTCGATTTACCTTAGTTGTTGAAATTTGACCAAAAATACCACACATATAGCTTTATTATTTTACGACTTGTCTCTTTATTATTTATTATGTAATTATAGTCAATTTATGTAAAATTAGTGCCTAATTTTTTAATTTCTTCTAAAATTACTTTCGCCAGTTTTTCCGTTTGATATTTTCTTGAATATAATTCCGTATGGACAGATTCTATGCGCATCATTCTTTCATTCATAAATTTATTGTGAAGATCATAGAATATTCTCTTTAATTCCTCCGTGTCTTTGACGGCTATTCCAGAATTTGTATACTGTATTAAGTCTTGCTGCAATTGATTGCTAAATTTAGCTTCGTCCGCCATTGGGAAATATTGCTTCTTTAATTTAAGTGCATTTTCATCGTTTGTAAAACAAAGCAATATCAATCTATTTACTCCCAAGTAATCGTATATTTTAGTCCCTAAAAATGAATAATCGTTGAATAAGATCAGCACATTGCTACGGGCAAGTTCTACCAATAATTTTTGATTGGGAAGTTTAGGAAAAAATTTGGTTGATTCCTTCATCCTTGGAAATTCCTTATTTATCAATAGCTTCAAGTCATTTTCTATGTTGACTCCATAAAAATTGAGATTGAATTGGAAATTTGAATTTGCTAGAGAAAAGTCCTCTAAGGTTTTCAGGAAATCATGATATGGATGGTAAGGATAGATTATTCCAGCAAATGAAAGAGTCAATCTATCGCCATTTTGGGCGATGGATTTTATCCACTCTATAGAATCAGAATCATATCCATTCGGAATTATTTCAATAGGTACCTCATTTGAATTATAGTAGTCGATTTTTTTTGCCATGTAATCTGAGACCGTAATGATAAGATTCATTTTTTTGAGAAGACTTTTTTCCTGAAAATCGAACCATAACTTGAGTAATGGGCTTACAAGATTTTCTGTATTCAGCGACCATGGATCTCGGTAGTCCCCAATCCAAGGTATATTATATTTCTCACTTAATTTATTCGCATAGTGAAACAAAACAAAAGGCTCGCCTGTCGCTAAAATAAAATCAACTTTATTGTTCTTTAAATATTTATCTGCTTCTAAAAATAGATTTTTTTTTGGACCTACACGAAAGATAAATTGAAATACTTCATAATAAAAGGAAATAAGTCGTCTAATCAAAATAAATTTTTTATCACCATATCTAAGCATGAGCCTATTCCCTAAATTAGGCGAATATGAGGTTTTCACTATAGTTCCATAAGTCGTTTCTTCTATAATTGTATTATTTGATTGACTTTTGGATATATAATCAAAATGATTCTTATGCTCATTCTGCCATTGACGAGTCACCACAATAGGATATAACCCGTACTCTTTAAAATGCTTATACCAGTTGTAGGGTCTCTGCCCACCGATCGAGACATAAGGCGGGAAGTCGTAAGCGAGAATGAGAACTTTTTTCATTTTAATTTCTTTTTTAGAACAATCCAATCTCCTCCTTTAGTTGACCCCTTCCGGTGTAAAATTTCTTTATTTTTTAACTTTTTAAGGCAGAGTCTAACGCCATCCGCAGACAGGGCGGTGCTTCTTGTCAACTCAACTGCGCAAACCTGCTTATTAACAGTAATTAAAGAGATAATCAGCGACTCTCGATCACTTAGTTCTTTGGTGGCGGTAATGTCTAGAAATACTAATTCATCGGCATCTAAATCATTATATATCTTAACGGCATTTATAGGGTCTCCTATGTATTCATAATTTGAAAACATAATAGACTTAACTAGGTGGTCGTTGTTAAGCAAAAGGGCAGGAATAATTCTTGGTCGGTACACGAATTATAATTTTATAAAATTTGAAATCAGTTTTTCACCTACCTCGTGGCTTTTTTCTGGATGATATTGCACTCCGAAAATATTGTTTTTCTCAATAGCTGACACCATTTTTCTATTATAAGTGGTTGTGTTAAGAATATCACTAGTATCGTGACATTGTACATGATAGGCGTGTACAAAATAAAATTCGCTTTCGTCTGCTATATCTTGCATCAATATGGATTCCTTTTCATTGTTTATGGTGTTCCAACCTATATGGGGAATTTTAAACTTTATGGTATCCGATACTTGAATTTTTATAACATCTGCATCAAACCAACCTAATCCTTCTACATCGCCTTCTTCGCTGCTTTTAGCCATTAGTTGCATACCCAAGCAAATACCCAATACTGGTGTTTTTTTCTCAATTACAGCTTCGTTCAAAGCATCGATTAAGTTTAGTTTGCGCAAATTTTCCATGGCGCGACCAAAATGACCAACTCCTGGAAGAATCAACTTTGAAGCACTTAAAAGAATAGCTGGATCAGAAGAAATCACTGAATCAACTTTTAGGAAATCCAATTTTTTCTTCACCGAATGAAGGTTCCCCATTTTATAATCTACGATGACTAGCATGCGGGTAGGGTTTTTATCAACTCCGCCAATTTCTCAACCTGTAATTTTCGAGAATATTTTTCTACACCAACTGATTCACACGCTATTTTTCCGGTTGCCTGAAACTCGGCATATAATTCTTCTAAAACCTCTTTTAAATGCGCCGCATCCTTCACTATTACACCAGAATTTGTTT
>JBIKJU010000166.1:0-5049 GCA_044360745.1 Chitinophagales bacterium | reverse complement strand
ATTTTGACCTATAGTAGACAATAAGCCAGCTGTTGCTATATAGTTTAAGTCATGGCCTGCAGCTTGAGCTAAAGTACTGTTTTGACCATATCCAGTAATTGATAAGTAAATTATTTTTGGGTTTATAGTCTGGATAGTGTTATAATCGAGTTTAAATTTACTCATAACTCCCGGCCTATATTGCTCAATAATGACATCTGCTCTTTTTATAATTTCAATAATAGAGCAATATCCATCTTTATCTAAAAAATTAATAGCTATACTCTTTTTACTTCTATTGAGAGCATAGTAAAATGCAGAGTTGTCGCCTAATTTTGGTTCAAAATCTCTAACGTAATCAGGATTGTCAGGGTCTTCTATTTTCAATACATTGGCGCCCATATCGGCCATAAACATAGATGCTAATGGGCCAGGTAGTAATCGAGAAAAGTCGACAACAGTAATACCTTCTAATGGCCCTGTTAAATTTGGGCGATTTATATATTCAACAGTTGAAGTTGATGATTGAGGAGAAAGATAAGAAGGATCAAATTTTCTAAATAATTTTGTAAAACTCATCATCTCAGCGAGATTACTAACTTTAATTTTTCCAAGCATTAAGGCCATTTGTGGATTTGCTTTTCCGGTTTCAAGCTCTTCGTATGTTTTTTGATTTGTTTTTATAACACACTTTGGTTGACCAATCAGCCCTTCATTAAGTTCACATTGATTATCTGAAATTTTAAACGTGTAAAGTAGATTTTCTTCGCCTGATAGTTCAAAATGGAAAATGGTGTTTATTCCATTTGCTTTTTCTTTTCTGAATCTTCTTGGTGCTGAAGTTATAATGTCTTTTGCTGTAAACTGCATTTTATATGAATTTGTAATAATAAAAAAACCGCCTCCAAAAGGGGCGGTTCAAATAAATGACTTTTTATTTAAAAATCGTCTACTGATGTATTTTTCTTGTAAGCTTCAGAAGCTTGCCAGTTTGATTCTATCTTCACCTCAAATCTCATAAATTCAAAAACTCCGAGTGTAAATGTCACATCTTTTACTAGCCATTGTTTGTAGCTTACATTGTCAACTTTACTTTCATTTTTATGAACACCAAACTTATAATCTAAAATGAATTTCATTTGTTCAGCATCTTCTTTAGGACCTTCTAACAATACTTTTATAAAACGATTTTCATCATTGAAAATATAATTGATTTTTGTGAGACGAACATTACCGATACTCATATTATCATTTACAACAGTGTATGAGTTTTTAAGAAGTGAAGTTTTATCTTTTGTGAATTCTAATTTTACTCCATCTACAGATATTGAATCCCTGTGAGTGCCCCATGGAATGTTTCTAAACATGTTTACTGTTTGGTTTTCAGTTTGCTGAGCATTGGTTAATCCAATTTGTAGAATAGTAAAAGCGAGTGCTAATAGTTTTTTCATTTTTTTAATTTAGGATGCTAAAATCAAATTTTATAATTCTAATCAAAACATATATCATGTCAACATATTAACAATAACTGTTCTTTTGTGCAATATTTTTTACACCATAGATGTTTTAACATCGTTTCGTATATAGAAAAACGAGAAAAACGAAATTAAAAATAGTATAATAGAAATAGATAGAGTCAGATTAAAAAAGTTTTGATAGTGTGAATAATAAAAGACATTTATGATAAGTCCTATGACGAATAATCGAATAAATTCACTAAAAGAAGCCCAGTCTTTTTCTTCAAAAATGCCACCTATAATTTCTATTGAGAAAAAAATACTAAATGAGAATAATAGTTTATAAGCTAAAGATAAATCCGAAAAATTTCCAAGATACATTATTGCTCCTATCACAACTATTGCGAATTGAAAGAGGGCATAAATATTTTTTAATGTTGATGATTGTTTATCATATTTTGGAATAGCATTATTCGGTTCAGGTATATTATATTCCCTATTGGTTTTTGGGTTATATCCTGGTTTTAAAAAAAATAGTTTCGTTTTATTCCAAAAACCATTTGCAAGCTTCATTTTTTCAAAAAGTTCAGCATAAAAATGAAAGTTAGCCCAAGCAGGGTTCCAGCTTGATAGGGGAGTAGTGATACCGTATTTGATTTTTATGCTTTCATCTTCTTCTTGAAATGTTCCAAACAGTTTATCCCAAATGATTAGTACACCTGCATGATTTTTGTCTATATAGTGAGGATTAACTCCGTGGTGCACTCTATGGTGCGAAGGACTATTAAAAATAAATTCAAACCATTTTGGCATTCGCTTTATAGCTTCTGTATGAATCCAAAATTGATACAAAAGATTGACTGCTCCAGCAATACCAATAGTCAACGGCTCAAAGCCCAACACCGGCAGGGGCAGAAATAGATAAAATGCTAACAAATTATGAAACCAAGACTGGCGAAGTGCTACCGATAGATTATACTCTTCGCTTTGATGATGTACAATATGAGCACCCCAAAATAAACTAACAGTATGACCCCATCGGTGCGACCAATAATAAATAAAGTCATATGCTATAAAACAAACTAAAAATGACCATAAATTATGTTTGATATGAAACAGTGAAAAATGCTGATGAACCCATATAATCAATCCAAAAAGTATAGATTTTGTCAAAGCATTTGTGACCTGATTGCCTATACCAAGAGATAGATTAGTTATAGTATCATTTAAACGATACACTTTTTGCTTTTTAATATAGAAGTAAATAAGCTCTATAAAAATTAAAAGAAAGAAAAAGGGTATAGCATAAAATACAGGTGATTTACTCATATAAATTTACTTTAAATGCAAATTATAAAATTATAAAAATGCTCTTTATATTATTAAACGAGAGCCTCATTTTCTATATCGAAAGTACAATAAGTAAAAACAAAATAAACTAATTGCTTACTTTTTCTTAGTGTTTGACTGCTGTTGTTTTTGTATTTCTTCTAATTTTTGTGTCCATTTAGAAGGTGCTTTCGGATTCTTTTTATTTTGTTCTATGATTTGCTTAATTGATTCTTCTTTAATAAAGAATTTTTGAATAAACCATTGCTGGGCCATTGATATAACATTTTGCAATAAATAGTAATAAGTAAGTGCCGCAGGGAAGCTATTGAATATAAACATCAAGAAGACTGGCATAATGTAAGGAATGTACTGCATTCCTGGTTGTGTGTTAGCCATGCCGCTATTAGCTTGAGTATACACTGCCATAGCGATAGAAGTGAGTGTCATCAAAATTGTAAATAAGCTTATGTGCGACTGACCAAAAATAGCTTCTTTGAAGGTGTAGATTGCATCATAGCTTGAGAGGTCATTTGCCCACAAGAATGGCTGTTGACGAAGTTCTATAGAGTTGGGGAAGAAGTAGTACATGCTCAAAAGAATAGGAAGTTGGAGCAACATTGGCAAGCAACCTCCAAGGGGATTAACTCCCGCTTGCTGATATATCTTCATTTGCTCCGCTGAAATCTTTTGTTGGTCATCACCATATTTTTCCTTTAGGGCATCTATATCTGGCTTAAGCGCTTTCATAAATGCTGATGATTTTATAGAACTCCATGTAAGTGGCGTAAGCAATAATTTCAAAAGGATTGTAAGCAATAAGATGATTATACCATAATTTAACCCAGCTTTTTCAAGTATATTAAATGTAGGAATGGTGAATATTTTAGTTATGTATTTTATCCATTTAAATACAAAGTTATCTGGACTTAATTTCACGATATCTTCGAGATCAGTACCGAGTTCTTTGAGCAATCCGTATCTATTTGGACTAAATATCCATTCGGTTTTTAGATTAACACTTCCGCTTTTGGGAGTAATTGTACCTAAAGCTACATAGTTCTTTACATAATCCGTTTTATCTTTATCGTGTAAAGTGCTGAAAGATACATTGCTTACCCCTCCTTTGGGTACCCAAGTTGCATTAAAAAATTGCTGTTTAAATGAAATCCAATCCACTTGTTTGTCTACTTTAGCTTCATCTTTATCTTTAGCCTCATCTAAATGATCTACTTTTCCTTCAGATGAACGATAATACAACGCTGAGTAATTCCTTTCTGTACTTACTGAGTGCTCAAGTGTCAAAAGTTTACTTTTCCAATCTAACTCTAAGGGTTGATTGACTCCGTTTATGGCTACATCATAGTTTAGTTTATAATCATTTGGAGAGAGTTTATACACTTGCTCTATTTTCTCGCCAGATGAAAGTGTGGTAGAATAAGTAATACTATTCTCCAATTGATTAGGTGTAAAAAATAAAGATGATGTTCCAACCTTACCTTTGCTTGTTGAAAGAAGGTATTGAAATTGCTGAGAATTTTTGTTGAATAAAACTAAAGACTTTTTGTCCCAAGTCAAATAATCTTTAATCTCAACAGAAGCGATAGATCCACCTTTGTTAGTAAAAGTAACTTTTAGTTTATCGTTTTCTAGTTCTAAAAACTCTTCATTAACTAATGTGGCAGCAGAGTCCTGAATAAATACTGGCTCGTTAGATACTACTTCTTGAGTTTTAGTTTCTTTTGATTCTACTTCCTTTTTATTTTCCTTTTTTGACTGCGAGGCAGGTGTAGATGGGTCAGTGAGACTCTGATAGTAAAACAATCCTGCAAATAATAATCCTATAAGTATAGTCCCAATGAGGGTGTTTTTATCTTTCATTTACTTTAATTGAAGGCGCTAAAGTAATATTTTCTTACATTTTAGTGGAGCTAATACAAATGTACAGTGGTCTTTAATGTATTTTAAGATTTGATCTTCTTATCTACAGTCTCTAGTATCTCTAGTTTGAGCGATATAGCTTTTTTGAGTATTGTGTTTACTAAGCCTTTTTTGATTGGACAATAGTGATATTAATCCCGACAGCTTTCGAGCAAAAACTAGCATTGAAAGCGGTCTGTAACAAACTCTTAAAACAAGTATTTGGCTTAGTAAAATCAGGTGAAATATTCGATAGAAACTATTTGCAAAAAATAGCCTAATTTATTTGGTTTTCTGCACAGTTCGTGTTATCGGCTGCCCTTTTTTCGGTCTTGTATTTCGTCAAATATTTTTTCATAGTCGT
>JBIKJU010000112.1:0-6837 GCA_044360745.1 Chitinophagales bacterium | reverse complement strand
TTTTATTCTCGTCTCATCTGGCAAATCTTCACTATGTGCCAATTCAAAAAATGCATGAATATTACCTTCTTTATTCCACATTAAATTTGTCTTTTTTAAGTCATCTTTACTCACTAAACTAGGATTATAGTAGACTCTCTTTATTGTATTTCGAGTAAAAAGCATCGGCATTCCTTTATAAAAAAGCTTTTGCGCAATCCCAAATCGTGCAAAACGAACCACTCCTTTTTTTACTTTTTGCAAATCATATCCTGCTGCCGATATCAAGACTAATCCCTTAATTTTAGCAGGATGATTTAAGGTAGTTAGCCACGATATACCTCCTCCCATTGAGTTACCAATTAACACCATACTATCAATACCAATATGATTTATGAAGTCAGTCATAAAATCCTGATACATAGTTAAATAGTGATGACCGCTTTCTGGAAATCCTGATAATCCAAATCCTGGTAAATCAACTCGAATAACCCTAAAACTATCTTTCATTTCGTGCGATAATTTCTGAAAATTTCGATGAGATCCCCCCAAACCATGCACCATCAATATGGGCAAACCACTACCCTCGTCTATATAATGTATATCAACTCCTCTCCATCTAAAAAATTTAGAATCCTTTTGTTTTAATGTATTAATTACAAATGAGGAAGATTTAACTTGGCTAGATCTTAGAAACAAAATTGCAGCAAAAAGAGTAACAGCAAAAGCTAAAAAATATAACGCTTTTTTAATCATGATAATATACGAGAATTTCGTTTGATATGAATAAATGTTACCCAAGTGATAGAAACTCCAAAAACAAAAAGTACTGAAGCTCCGATATAACTTAAAATAGAAAATGAAAGCTATGATATAAAGTCCACAAAACAGCAATAGCATTTACAATAAGACGAGTGGACTCTAAAACCATAGCATTTGCTTTGCCTTCTAAAATAAAACTCCAGCTAAAAATCATAAACATAATAGATGCACTGAGTAATATTCTATCAAAAACCTGAATTGGAAGCTGCTGGTTAATAGTAAACGTAACCAATAATAAACCAATGATAACTTGAACTACTAAATAAAATCTAGATTGAGGAAACTCATTACTAACAAACTTTTCTTGTTCATCTAAATTATAGCCTATTCGTGGTATATGACCATCTCCAACTCCTCGTGGTCTCCAACCTAAAGGCATAAACCATAGTTTAAATTTATCGATGATAAAAGGTGCTGCTACTGCATCATCCCATAGTTGTTTCCAAAATTGGATATTGATTAAAAACGGATCCCAGCTTTTGGGTGGCTTTGTTACACCATAGCAAACTGGCTCCAATTCAGGCGCATAAGTACCAAAAAGTTTATCCCAAAGTATAAAAACCTCAGAAAAGTTTTTATCCAAATATTGAGTATTAACGCCATGATGAACTCGATGATGAGAAGGTACAACAAAGACTTTTTCGACCCAACCTAATTTATCAATAACTCTAGTATGATGCCAATAGGCTAATAATAAATGAACAGCTGCTACGCTATAAACCATCTCTGGCGAAAATCCTAGAAGTGGAAAAACCCAATCAAAGAAAGCAAACTGGAAAATACGCTGGGTAAAACTAGCTCGAAGGCCGACTGATAAATTCAATTCCTCTGATGAATGATGAGGCATATGAGCTGCCCAAAATATATTGATACTATGCCCTATTCTATGAAACCAATAGAAAATAAAGTCTTGAAGTATTAATAGCAAAATAAAATTATACCAAACTGCTTCAAATTTGTAAGGTGCAAACTGATACAACCAACCATAAAACTTAAACACAAAAAAAGCTACAGCTAAGTTGACACACTGATTACCTATGCCTGTACCAAGATTGGCTATAGTATCTTGAAAAGTATAAAGTTTTTTACCTGAAAAATGAGAAAATAAAATTTCAGCTAAAAGTAAAAATAAAACTAGCGGTGTTATGAGTGCATAAATATTCATTGAGCAAATTTAATGACAAAAAGAATAATTCCTTTTATATTAAATAAGAGTAGAATAAGTGTCAACGAATTAAAAAACTAAGCTAGTGCTTCTTTTACCCTTGTAGCGGCTTCGCTTAATTGAATAGCAGATAATACTTTCAATCCTGATTCATCAATTAGCTTTTTAGCTTCTACTGCATTTGTTCCTTGAAGTCTTACTATAATTGGTACTGGAATATCACCTATAGATTTATAAGCATCTACTATGCCTTGAGCGACTCTATCGCAACGAACAATACCTCCAAATATATTGACTAAAATAGCTTTTACATTTTTATCTCTCAATATTATTCTAAATGCTTTTTCTACACGCTCAGCATTAGCAGTACCTCCTACATCAAGGAAGTTGGCGGGTTCTCCCCCACTCAGTTTTATGATATCCATAGTGGCCATAGCTAATCCAGCTCCGTTCACCATACAGCCTACGTTTCCATCTAATTGTACGTAATTCAATTCTGCATTAGTAGCTTCTACCTCAGTTGGGTCTTCTTCTTGTAAGTCACGAAGTGAAGCTAGGTTTGGATGACGATATAAAGCATTATCATCTAAACTAATTTTCCCATCTACTGCTATGATTTTTTCATCAGAAGTTTTTAAGCAAGGGTTTATTTCTATCATACTGGCATCAGAACCAATAAAACTATTATAAACAGCTTTCACAAACTTAATCATTTCTTTGTAGGCATTACCACTCAAACCTAAGTTAAAAGCTATTTTTCTACACTGAAAATCTTGTAATCCCACTTTTGGGTCAATAAATTCTTTGTGTACTTTTTCTGGATGTGATTCAGCAACTTCCTCTATATCCATACCCCCTTCTGTAGAGTAAATAAATACATTTTTTCCACTTCCTCTATCCATTAATATTGATACATAAAATTCTTTAGGCTCTGAATTTCCAGGGTAGTAAACATCTTGAGCTACCAAAATTTTATTGACTACTTTACCTGCTGGTCCTGTTTGGATAGTGACCAATGTACCTCCAAGTATATTTGTGGCGATTTCTTTTACTTTGTCATGGTTTTTAGCAAGTGCTACTCCATTTTGATCGGTACCTGATATTTTCCCTTTCCCTCTCCCACCAGCATGTATTTGAGATTTTATGACCACCCAGTCACTATTATAATCTGCTTTTAGTTTTTGAGCAGCACTTACAGCTTCTTCAGGTGTAGTAGCTACGATACCTTCTTGTATTGCAGCACCATAAGATTTCATTAATTCTTTGGCTTGATATTCGTGTAGATTCATGAATTTTGTTTAAGATTGGCGAATATAACAGAAGCTTTCAAAATAAAAAATCATTATGATACTTGATGCAAAAAATATTGTGAAGTCATATGGAAATTTAAATATATTAAATTCTGTATCGCTATCCGTAAACAAAGGTGAAATCATTAGTATCGTTGGACCATCTGGGGCAGGAAAGAGCACACTCCTCCATATTCTTGGAACTTTAGATGTAGCTGACGCAGGCACATTAAATATTGATGGAGTATTGGTTAATAATTTAAAAAATAAAGAATTACCTAATTTTAGGAATCAAAAAATCGGCTTTATTTTTCAATTTCATCATTTATTACCAGAATTTTCAGCACTCGAAAATGTCTGTATCCCAGCTTTTATAGCAGGCAAATCAAAAAAAGATGCTGAATTATTGGCTACTAATTTACTTAAAAAGCTAAAACTAGAACATAGACTTCACCACAAACCCTCTCAGCTTTCAGGTGGGGAACAGCAACGAGTGGCTGTGGCTAGGGCGTTGATTAATTCTCCTTCACTAATATTGGCCGATGAACCTTCAGGTAATCTAGATACCGAAAATGCTAAATTATTGCATAATTTATTTTTTGAACTGAGGAACGACCTCAATCAGACATTCATAATCGTAACTCACAACGAAGAATTAGCCAATATGGCTGATAAAAAAATAGTTATGAAAGATGGTGAAATTTCATGATAACCTTTTTTGATTTTTTTCGTAAAAAGTTATTGATTCTTAATGAACTTACTTTTAAAAGTTTATATTCTAAATTTGTACGTTCATTAAAAATTAAAATAAGTTAGGACTATACCCATCATGAAAAGAGAAATAATATCTATAAAGCGAAAAGCGCTAAGAATAAATTTAGATGAAAATATCTATGGAACCTTTGCAGAAATAGGTGCAGGACAAGAGGTAGCTAGAACATTTTTTCAAGTAGGAGGGGCATCTGGTACTATCGCAAAGACTATGTCTGCTTATGACATGGCATATTCAGATGCTATTTATGGTGAAGAAGACTCAGGAAGATATGTGAGTGAGTCTAGACTTAATAAAATGTTAGAGCATGAAGTGAATTTATTAAATGAGAGGCTTGTAGGTGATAAATATAAAGAAAGACGTTTTTTCGCTTTTGCTGATACATGCTCTGTTTTGAATTTCTTAAAAAATAATGATCCTCATTGCTGGATGGGCATTCGATTTCAGTCTGATGTAGACGGAGAATATAATGATGTGATAGTTCATGCTCGATTAAAAGACAATGATGCTATCCTTCAACAAAGAGTAATAGGAGGACTAGGAGTTAATCTCATTTTCGCTTGTTATCATTATATGAATGACATGGATAATTTCGTGGAGTCTATTATGGATAACCTCACTTCAGATCAAGTTGAGATAGATTTACTGAAAGTAAAAGGGAAATCGTTTGATATAGATAATAGACTTTTAGCACTTAAACTGGTCAAAAAAGGATATACAGACGCTACTATTTTTGGTTGTGATAAAGAAGTTATTCAGCCTAAAGATTTTCTATACAAAAAAAATGTTCTTTGCCTTAGAAGTAGATTTAGACCTTATACTTTATTAAGTGAAAATATGCTGAACAGTGGCATAAAAACTTTCCAGAGAAAATTAGACGGTGAAGCATTTATTCAGCTATCAGAATTAACTTTAAACAACCTTTTAGGCGATGATGAAAAAGATACTAATGACTTTCTGGATAGAGCAGATATGCTTTGCTCTTTAGGACATACAGTGATGGTGTCTAATTGTGATAAGCACGATAAATTATCTAACTTTTTTCAGCGATGTAAAGTGAAAAATCTTGGTGTTATTGTTGGAGTTATGAATTTAGAACAACTTTTTAATACTGCTGAAAACAAAAATTTACCGGGAGAATTATTATCATATTTTGGAGGCATATTCATAGGTAATACTATTATGATAGCATATCCTTATTTTTCAAAAAAGGAACAACGATTATTAGAGGCCGACAATATGAAGATTGATGATAGTCTTATTCATCTTTATAAACATTTAATTGAAAATAATTTGATTATAAAGGCTGAAAACTTTGATTCTTCTTTACTAAATATTTTTTCAGAAAACATACTGGTATTGTTAAATCAACATAATGCTGACTGGAAAAAATATGTTCCTGAAAAAGTTGCCGAACTCATTGAAGAAAAACATTTATTTGGATACTAATTTATAAAGCTTTTGATGCTAAAATCTAGATACGATTGGTCTCCTAATAAAAATGTGTTATCAAAATTTGATGATACCATAACCTATTTTTCAGAGGATACTGTTTTGCAAAGAAACGTTTGTTTAAAACACTTTATATTTAAAAATGAAACTGAGAGAAAGAGATTAATTTCAAGCACTAAAGATGCAATGTTGTTTACTCATCAAAACTTATGTTCGTATCATGATGTAATTTCTTTAGAACATAAGTTAGAAAATGAAATTAATGAAAATGATGTATTTGTTGTTACTGAATTAATAGATGGAGGAACGATAGTTGAGTTTTGTAATTTATATAAAGATAAAAAAGTATTAAAAAAACTGATACTTAATACTCTAAATGGAATAGACCAACTACACAAAAAAAAATCTTATCATCCTAATCTTAATGCTAATAATATTTTAATAAAAAAGCTATTCCAAAATCCTACTGCAAAATTAAGTGATTATTTAGTTTATAAAGAACAGCCAAATTTAAATAACGTAAAAGTTGAAAATTTGTCATATGTAGCTCCTGAACAGTTTAATGAAAGCTTAAGTTCTGAGCATATGACTACTGCAAATATATGGTCATTTGGTGTAGTCTTTTTTGAGATTTTAGCTGAATACAATCCCTTTTTTGAACAAGGAAATACATCTAATCAAGTAAAAGATAAAATTTTAAATACTACCATTGACTTTTCGTTATTAAGTACCAGCCCATATCTTAATGTCATAAAAAAATGTTTAGAAAGGAACTTAAATGATAGATATCAATCTGTTCAAGAAATAATTAGTAGTATAGAACTCGTAAATGAGCAAACTAAAATAGAATCTCCAAATATTCCCTTAAAAATCGCAACCCCTCCAGACTCAAACTCTTTTGAAAAACAAAACACTCAAGTAAAAGATGTAAAACCTATAAATGTAATTGAGCCAATTGCAAAGTCTTTAGTAGAGAATCCCAAAACAGAACTTTCAGAAATTTATCACGAAAAATCGAATAAAAAATCTACTATAATTTTCTTACTAATGGGATTCGCTTTATTAGTAACTTTTGTAGGAGTTATTTTGTATTTAGAGAATTCAAATTATAAAAAAGGTATATCAGAAATCAAATTTATTAGAAACACTAATAATCAAATATCTAACAACACAAATCAGTCAATTATACCTACTGATACATTTGCTATAGAAAGCCCCAAAAACATTGTGAAACATCCAGAAATAAGTACCAAAACTCAAATAGTAACTAAAGATAATGATACTGAACCAAATATCGCTAAAGAAATATATATAGATGAAAGTACGATTAATTCAACCTCAAAATTACCTGACCTAAG
>JBIKJU010000111.1:0-6862 GCA_044360745.1 Chitinophagales bacterium | reverse complement strand
ATCATGTTCACTCAATAGCAGTTTGAAATCAAAGCCTACTAACCAGCATTTTCACTTTAAGAAAAAAGGCGAAAAAGGCGTTTTAGAAATTACATTGTTTGAGCAGGAAACCTATGTCAACATCCATAACAATAGACAAGGAGATTGGATAGCAGAGGTGATAAAAAAATTTGAACATTGGATAAAACAAAAATGCCACCCCTAAGGATGGCATTTTCATTATATAAATTGTTTGAATTATCTAGAAATAACTAAACCATTGCTTTTTACTACTACTCCCTGAATAGATATTCTGTAGAAATAAGTTCCTTCTTCTACTTTTGAAAGATATACAATGGATTGCTCTTTTGTAAGCTCTTCCGCTAAGACTATTCTACCCAAAGCATCAACCATTTCAAAATATAATGGAGAAGAAACATTACTGAAATTTACATTTAAGAAATCAGCTGTAGGATTTGGGAAAACATTTAATTCTATTTTACGAACAAAATCTTCAATGCCTACAGATGGACGATATCCTATTCTTATAGCATCCACATTTAATACAGAACCCGCAACCGCAGTAGCTGCTGAAGCACTAGAAGAAAAATAAATAGATAAAGAGTCTACTGTAGCTGGCATTTGACCAACAACTGGAATACTTACAAGTGCCCAAGTACCAGAAGTACTTCCTAATTTAATTCCGCCATTAAAAGGAACTGCCGCAGGACCAGATGCTGATAAAATTAAAAAAGCTGAATCCGTTCCCGATGGTGCATATCGATATGCAAAGAATAAAGTATCAGGTTTGCCTGCAAAAGGAGATTCTACAAATGTTATGGCCCCTGTACCACTGTAAATTGTAGAGCCAAAATAAGCAAATCCATTAATTAATCTTTTGGAAGGCCCTGCTTGCACTGAATCAGTCTTAATCTTTATTGATGCAGTACCTAAAACTCTAACTACTGTATCTTTTGTAGCTAACCCTAGTGGTAAGCCTAAGCTAGTTTCCCAAGTTGCCCAGTTGTTAGGTCTAGAATAAGGTGGAGTACCTGTAGTAGTCCAGTTTTCAAAACTTGAGTTAGTAATTTGCAATTGTGCAGAAAGTGAAAAGGCCAACCCAATAGATGTGAAAAGTGTAAATAGTTTTTTCATGTTTTATTCTGTTTTATTTTTGCAAGGTTAGCTCAAATCAAAGACAAAGACTGTGACAAAAGTCATAAAAAGTAAAAAATGACAATTCTATGACAATCCGCAAAAATCCATTATCCAACAGTCTAATTTCCAACTAGTCCAATATCTCATAGTCAAAAATCAAGCAGTCTAACATCCAGCAATCCAATATCTAACAATCCTAACACACTAAAAAACAACTACTTAATACCACAAACACCAAAAAATCAAATGAAAACACACATTGATTTGAATAAAAATTTGAAATTTTCGGACTATTCGTTATATTTGCGACCCGTTTTTATGGGCGGGGAACAACTACGGGAATAGTTCAATGGTAGAATAGAGGTCTCCAAAACCTTTGATCAGGGTTCGAATCCTTGTTCCCGTGCAAACAAAAAATACGGAGCTAAAGCACCGACAAACATGGAAAAGGTAAAAATCTATTTCAAAGAAGCTTATGATGAGCTTCTAAACAAAGTAACCTGGCCAACTTGGCCTGAGTTGCAGCAGACAGCTATGATAGTGCTGGTAGCTTCGCTTATTATATCACTAGTAATAGTCGGTATGGACTTGGCTAGCAAATACGCTATACAAGAAGGATTGTATAAATTCATACGTAAAGGAAGTTAATATCATGGCAAATGAAAAATACTGGTATGTAATGCGCGTGATAAGCGGACAAGAGCGAAAAATAAGAGAGCATTTGCTTTTAGAAATTAATCGTTCTGGTTTGGATATCGTCATTTCTACCATTCTAGTGCCTACCGAAAAGGTATACACTATCAAAAACGGCAAAAAAACAATAAAAGATAAAAACCTTTTCCCTGGTTATTTGTATTTTGAAGCAGACCCTAAAGGTATGACTGCCGAAGTGGTGCAACAACTTCGCCAAGTAAATGGTAATCTTGGATTTTTGGGTGGTAAACAGCCAGAACCTTTGAGAGCTGCTGAAGTACACAAACTTTTAGGCACAGCCGACAATCAATTAGAAGCTGGTGAAACTATGGCCGAGCCATACATCATCAATGAGGAGGTGAAAATTATAGACGGTCCTTTTAATGATTTCAACGGTACTATCGAGGAAATTAATATGGAGAAGAAAAAACTCAAAGTGACTGTAAAAATATTTGGTAGAAAAACCCCTGTAGAAGTGAGCTTCATGCAGGTAGAAAAAATAGCTTAATAAAAACATATAAACAACAACAAAATGGCTAAGGAAATACAAGGATACGTAAAGCTACAAGTAAAAGGAGGACAAGCAAACCCTGCACCACCAGTTGGCCCTGCATTGGGTTCTAAAGGTGTAAACATCATGGAGTTTTGCAAACAGTTTAACGCTCGTACGCAAGACAAAATGGGTAAAGTTTGCCCTGTTATCATTACTGTTTATACAGACAAATCGTTTGATTTTGTCATCAAAACAGCTCCGGCTCATAACTTGCTTATGGAACTTACGAAAAAAACAGCAGGTTCTGCTGAGCCAAATCGTAAAAAAATAGGTGCGGTGTCTTGGGATGTAATCGAGAAAGTAGCTGAAGAAAAAATGCCAGACCTAAACTGCTTTACTAAAGAATCTGCAATGAGTATGGTAGCAGGATCAGCTAAAAGTGCTGGATTTACATTTGATGGACCAGCCCCTTGGGAAAAATAATTTAAAACTCTTTTATAAACCGGTGGGAGTTGTGCTTTCGCAACGCTTGACCACCAAAAAACAAAAAAAATGAAGCTATCAAAAAAAAGAAAGGCAATAGCGGCACTTGTTGACAAGGATAAACTCTATACCCTGTCTGACGCTGCCAACCTCGTAAAAAAGGTAAACACCGCTAAGTTTGACGCCTCTGTAGACCTACACATACAGCTTGGCGTAGACCCTAAAAAAGCAGACCAAGCTATCAGAGGAACTGCAGCCCTACCACACGGAACGGGTAAAACCAAAAAAGTATTAGTACTTACTACTCCTGACAAGGAAGACGAAGCTAAAAAAGCAGGAGCTGACTATGTAGGTTTAGATGAATATGTAGCCAAAGTAGAAGGCGGATGGATGGATTTTGATGTAGTTATAGCTACACCAAACGTAATGGCTAAAATCGCAAAATTAGGGAAAGTATTAGGTCCTAGAAACTTAATGCCAAATCCGAAATCTGGTACTGTAGCCATCGAAGTAGGTAAAGCAATCGAAGAAGTGAAAAAAGGAAAAATTGCGTTTAAGGTTGATAAATTCGGTATAGTACATGCATCAGTGGGTAGAATATCTTTCAGCCCTGAGCAAATCAATGAAAACGCAGCTACTTTATTGCAAACCATTTCTAAAATGAAACCAGCTACGGCAAAAGGTGTTTATTTCAAAGGAATCTCCATGGCATCTACTATGAGCCCTGGTATTTTGGTCGATTACAAAACCGTATCGGGTCTATAATTCTATTTATTAACACATTTATTGAACGAATATCATGGATAAATTACAAAAAAACAACGAGATAGTAGAACTTGAAAACAAGTTTAAAGACGCTCAATACTTTTATATATGCGATAGCTCTACTCTTACAGTAGAAAAAATCAATGCTTTCAGAAGATTATGCTTCAAAGAAGGTATTGAGTTTCGTGTAGCTAAAAATACACTTATCAGAAAAGCTTTAGAAAAACTAGACGGCAACTACGAAGCGGTATATCCACTTTTGAATGGCCCTACAGGTGTACTTTTCTCAAAAGAAGGTGCTGCACCAGCTAAATTGCTTAAAAAATTCAGAGAAGGAAACGAAAAACCAGTTTTGAAAGGCGCTTACATAGACAGTGATGTGTTTGTAGGAGATAATCAAATCGCTATTTTAGCTTCACTAAAATCGAAAAACGAGCTAGTTGCCGATATTATAGCATTGCTACAATCGCCAATGAACAGCGTAATCGGAGGGTTGCAAGGAAGCAGTGGTCAACTTATCGGTGGGTTACTTAAAACTCTCGAAGAAAGAGCTAAATAAATCAATCTCAACATTTATAAAAAAATGCCACTCCAAAAGAGTGGCATTTTTTTATTCGCAATAACTTTTTATCCAATTTTGACAAAATGCTCACACCTTTCCCGCCATGCTCTGCATAGTAGCATCATAGCTCCTTCTGAAGCCAAGCCATAGGTAGGCAATTACGGACTCTATTCAACATGTTTATAACGTATCCAGTATTTTTTGAGAGATTATTTTTGAGAGAGCTGAAAAGTCTGGTGCGGTTAGGATACCGACTAAAAGCAAGTTTTTGACACTTACACTTAATCCTAAAAAGGTTAGAAAAATAATATTTGAGTTCTCCTATTTATTGTTGCTTTCTTAAAATTTAAAACTAAATCCAACTTGTCAAATAACTACTGTCCTCAATATCTAAGGCAGCTTTGCAAACATAAAGTGGCCTAAAGGTATCTACCATCACAGCTAACTCATGCGTAGCATCTTTGCCTATGCTTTTTTCGATAGTACCAGGATGTGGTCCATGTGGGATACCGATAGGATGTAATGTTATCATACCGCGTTCTACATGCTTTCTGCTCATAAAATCACCATCTACATAGTAAAGCACTTCGTCAGAGTCTACATTACTATGGAAATAAGGAGCGGGGATAGATTGCGGATGGTAATCATATTTTCGCGGTACAAAACTACAAATTACAAAGTTTCGAGCCTCAAAATTTTGGTGTACTGGAGGTGGTTGATGTACACGTCCTGTGATAGGCTCAAAATTATGAATTGAAAAAATATAAGGATAGTGACAGCCATCCCAACCCACTGCATCGAAAGGATGATACTGATAATGAAAAGGATGCAAAAGTCCATTTCGCTTTATCATCACTTTAAAATCTCCTTTTTCATCAAAGGTTTTCATCGCTTGGGGCTCTTCTATATCTCTTTCGCAAAAGGGTGAATGCTCTAGTAGCTGTCCAAATTCATTTCTATATCTTTTGGGATAAACCACTGGAGAAAAAGATTCCACAATAAACAATCTATTGCTTGGTGTATCAAATGAAATTTGATAAATCACACCTCTCGGCACTACAACATAATCGCCATATTTAAAGCTCAGTTCTCCAAAAATTGTTTTTAATTTTCCTGTACCTTCATGTACAAAAATCACCTCATCTGCTTCTGCATTTTTATAAAAATAATCTTGCATAGACTGCTGTGGTGAAGCCAATGAAAGATACACATCTTCATTCACTAGTGTATAGGTACGAGCATCTAAAAAATCTGCTTTGGGTTGCACATTAAAACCTTTGTAGCAGCGATGTTTAATATTTTTTCTATCAACAATTTCTGGTGCGAAATCTATGGGTTCATCTACAGACAAAATAGCTGTAGGAGGATGCAAATGATAAATCGTAGAATATACATCTGAAAAGCCTTCGGTGCTTACTAGCTCCTCAAAATGAAGCTCTCCATTCGCTTTACGAAATTGTGTATGGCGCTTAGATGGAATCGTACCTCGTTTGCAATAATGTGGCATATAGATATTTTTTAATGACTTTAACTATTCAAAAAGAATCAATATTCTATTTTTACCAAATTACTTAAAAAATATTGACATTATAAATACATTTTGGCAAAACTTGATAAAAATCACAAAAGATGAAGATAGCCCTTATAGGATATGGAAAAATGGGACGTACCATAGAACAAATTCTCCTAAGCCAATACCCCGAAGATGAAATAGTATTGAAAATAGGTTTAGATAACCTACATGAACTCACCATCGAAAACCTTCAGAAAGCAGATGTTGCGATTGAGTTTACTCAACCAGATTCAGCCGTCAACAATATACTTCTTTGTTTTGATGCTAATGTACCTGTGGTAGTAGGTACTACCGCTTGGCTAGAGCATTTAGCGACTGTTAGCGAAGTCTGTAAACAAAAAAATGGGGCATTATTTTATGCTCCAAATTTCAGTATCGGAGTCAATATTTTTTTTGAAATAAATAAAAAATTAGCTACTATCATGCAGCAACATCCTCAGTATAATCTTAGCATGATAGAGATACACCATACTGAGAAAAAAGACGCACCGAGTGGCACAGCTATCAAAACAGCTGAAGTGATTCTCGATAGTTATACTTTAAAAAACAGCTGGTCGTTAGATACAGATATGAAAAATGAAAAGGAGTTGTTAATTACTGCAAAACGAGAACCAGAAGTACCTGGTACACATACCGTGATTTATGAATCAGACGTTGATGAAATTAGTTTAACACACCAAGCTAAAAACAGACATGGATTTGCACAAGGAGCTATCATCGCTGCGAAATGGATTGCTGATAAAAAAGGCGTTTATGATATGAGTGATCTATTAAAATTTTAAGTCCCATTTTTTTTTACTTTTGAAATTAAAACTCTCTTAAACACGGAAACACACATTATGCTAACTAAAATTTTAATAGTTCTTTTTATATATTTTGTAGGCACTCGATATGGATTACAAAAAATATTTTCAAAACTTGGAATACCAGCTTGGAAAGCATGGGTGCCAGTTTTAAAATCCATAGAAGTATACAAACTCGTAGATGTGCCTACTTGGTGGACAGTGTGGATGTTTGTACCAGGCGTAAACCTTTTTTACTGGGCAGGACATCTCACTCGATTAGCAGTAGCACACGGCCGATTTACATTTTTAGACAGCATAGGAGCCACTATTGGTGCACCTATTTATTGGCCTTGGTTAGCTCATCAAGAAAA
>JBIKJU010000110.1:0-6918 GCA_044360745.1 Chitinophagales bacterium | reverse complement strand
ACTTCTGAAATTTCTCTATAAAAAACTAACGGCTCAATTGCTTGAGCCGTTAAGTTTATAAATTAAAATTATTGATTAATACGTCCATAAATCATGCTCAAACTCAAACATTTTATCTTTGATTTTGGCAGACTCTAAAAGCATATCAATACCGGTAGCGTATTCTTGAATATTTCTATCATATACGTTAGATTCTTTATATATATAACTTTGAAACATACGAGCTTCAAATAAATCTTCCCAGCTCAAACGTACAGCATCATTTTTAGGATTAAAAACTTCATACTTTGCAAGTATAGGTCTGAGGTCTGGATAGTAAACCCAGTACATAGCCATATCTCCACGATAGTTACCATTAGCATCATAATCCTCTACATAAGGAGACAGACCTAATATTCTACAGACCATAGTTGATGTATTTTCATTAAACAACCAATCTTCCTTAATTCTGTATCGAGTGATTTTATCCCAAGAAAGTTCATTTACAATAACTTTTTGCTCCTCTTCTAGAGTTACAGGATTTATTTGAAATACAGTATCAACTTTATTTCCAATGCCTTTTACTTTATCTACAGGATAGACCATTTTAAACTGATCTGCATCAATCACAGTAGGATCATAAACTGTCAACTCTCCATTTTTAGCAGCAGTATGAATAATCTCAATCAAAGGTTGTTGTGGATATTTGAACGGTAGATTCATTTTCTCACGAACGTCTATAACTCTCCATATACGTTTTGACCAAAAAACATCTGCTTCTCTAATGAAGTCGTATGGAATAACTTCTTTTTCTTTGGTTACAACTTTTTGGTAAGCACCATCCAAGGGCTCTTGAGCTAATGCAATTGCAGAAGAAAGAACAAAGGATGCGATGGCTACATTTTTTAAAATATTCATAGTTTGCAAATTTAGATTAGATGATTGTAAATGCAATTTGACCGAGCTTACGTGGAGTACCGTCTGGACCAACCACTTTGATATCGTCTATAAAGATGATATCCTTAGGACGGCATCTTGTCAAGAAGTTATTCATTTGGTCATTAAATAATGGGCCACTCGCTTCTGCTTTGAAAATTTCACCTTTTGATGAATAAATCATAGTAAAGCTTTGTACATTAAATCTTGCTTCAAAGTCAAAGTTTTCTAAGATAGGAACTATACCAGACTGAGCCTTAATAGTACCAGCTGGTGCATTACCTCCTCTAAGTTTTCCTCCTAACGTTGGGATTGGGTCAGGAATACGCTTTACACGAACAGGGAAATCAAATCCCTTACCTCCAGTTACGTTTACTTTTATAGTAGCTTGACCTACAGTAGTAGCTTTGGCTATATACTTACCTGGAACAGATCCTTTGTTTACAGTTAATCCACCTCCTACTCCAGACACGTTTGTTTTTTCTGCTCCAGATCCAGACGATACAGTAAGCGGATTTTCAACACCGATATAAATTACATTCATTTTATCCATCATCACAGCAGCGCCAGAAGGAGTACCAATTGTATACTTTATATCCTTTTTAAGCTGAGCAGCCGTACCGTCAGGTTTTACGTATGTAATACTTACTGGAATAGATCTTTCTCCAGCTCCACTTGCAGTAGTTTTGAATGTAGCCATTCCATTAACCAAAGGCACATTTGATCCTGCAATACTTATGACTGGCTTAGCAGCATCACTAAATGCACCAACACCAGCATAAATCTCGATTGGATCCCCAGGCATTGCATAATTAGTATTAGCAGAAGCAATAGCCTCGAAAGCGTCATAAACAACTTTTACTTTACCGATTCTTCCAAAATAATGATCTACTAATTGAGCTTCAGAGTTTTTAATATCACTTTGAAGTTTACTAAGAATAGTAAGTGCCGCAACTGTAGGAGTCATATGGAAATTTCCTTCAGACCAACCTTTGCCATCTTGTGAATACTTTTTTCCAAATTCTGATTTTGGAATATCCATTTTTAAAGGAAGATTTTTTTCAAAAGCATCTAAATCAGCTCTGTAAGTAGCCTCATCAGTATAATCTTCTGGTTTTATTGTAGCGAGTAAATCAGCTCTAAGCTTTACCATTTTATCATAAATAACTGTACCCATTTTTTGATCTATAAGTATACGAGTAGGTACATCAATGTTATCTTCACTAAAAACTTCCTGTCCATTTTCCACTTTTAAACCTGAGAGCTTTTTTAAGTCTTGCTTTACTTTTTCGATATCGGAATAAACACCACCAACTAAAGATTGAACTTGGTCAGCTTTTGGTTTCCAAATAGCAGCTTTAGCCGCTGTTTGTGGATCCTTTATGGCATCAGCAAATCCTGCATAGGTAGCGTTATTTTTATCAGTAACAACAATGTTTGAATTAATGATACTGTTATTTACAGTTCTGAAAGCATTTAATATTTCTTTTGATACGTTCATCGCTAGAAGAGCTGTTAACACGAGATACATCATGTTAATCATCTTCTGCCTGGGTGACAATTTTCCACCTGCCATTTTATTATAAGTTAGTTTGGGTTATTAAATAGGTTTGCATACTGATTATTGAGGACGCATTGCTGAAAGCATATTTCCGTAAACAGTGTTAAGTGATGACAAGTTTTTGTTTAATGCAGACAATTGCTCTTTGAATTTCACTGCGTCATTAGCTGTTTCAGCAAGGGTAGCTGATACAGACTCAAGACTAGACAATGATGTAGTAGCTGTAACTGCTGCATTTGCAAAACTAGTGATGTTACCAGATGCACTTTTAGTAGTTTTCGCAAAATCGTTTGCAGCAACTGATGCATCAGTCAAATCTGTCATTTTAGAAACATTATCACTTAATGAAGAAAGGCCTTTACCTAAGCTTCCAATTAGTTCTGGACCAACTTTAGCCTCGCTTAGCATTTTATCTAATTGCTGAGTCACAGTGCCAGTAGCACCTTTAGCGGGAGCAACTGCAGACTCGCTTAATAATTGTGGATATACGTTTTCCCAGTTGTAATGACTTTCAACATGTTGTGGCTCAAAAGCAGAAATTATGAAAATTAAAACCTCTGTACCCATACCTGCAATTAGCATGATATCAGCACCAGGCCAGTGCATAATTTTAAAAAGTGCACCTGCTATAACTACTGCTGCTCCACCAGAGTATGCATAGTTAAGCATTGTTTTACCAGATTTGGTTTCGAAGATTGATTTTTTTTGTGCCATTGTTTTTTTGATTTAAATTATAAGGTTAATATTTAGGTTTGTGGTTTAAATTTTATTTAGAATCAGCAATATCTCTACCTAAGAAAGTAGTCATACATCTGAATCCAATGTATGATTTTGCAGAGTCAGCATATTCCCAGTGACGAGTTCCGTTTTCTAAGAAATAAGATATATCTTTCCAAGATCCACCTCTAATGACTTTGCGTTTTAGGGTTTCAGACTCATTTTTATCTGCATCGTATCTAATATCTGGATTTAAGTCATGTAAGAAAGAATATGAATTCTCATAAAAAGCAGAAGAGGTCCATTCTGAAGCGTTTCCAGCCATGTTATATAGACCGTAATCATTTGGCCAATATGCATCAGCACGAACAGTATAGAATCCTCCGTCTTCAGGGTAATTCCCTCTTCCAGGTTTGAAATTAGCTAGTACACAACCTTTGCTATTTCTTGTGTAAGGACCACCCCATGGAAATGGAGCTAATTTTTTACCACCACGAGCTGCGTACTCCCACTCATGTTCTGTAGGTAATCTAAACTCATCCATCAACGGTTCTCCTCTTTCATTTTTATAATCTAACCAAAGTCTAGTTCTCCAAGCGCAAAAAGCCTTAGCTTGAGCAAATGTTACACCTACTACTGGATAATCATCAAATGCAGCATGGTGAAAGTAGTTTCTTGTCATCGGCTCATTGTAAGAATATGTGAAATCCCTAACCCAACATAGAGTATCTGGATATACATGTGTTATTTCAGTTTTAATAAATTTACTTCTTTCTACACCTCTATTTTTAGATAGTGCAGCAGCTTTGTAGTCTATCCACTGATAGGTATACCAAAGTTTAGATACGTTTAACTCTTTCAAACCCCAAAATCTTTGAGATTCTGGAACAAACATTTCCTCTAATTGCTCATTACCCTCAGTTTTTTTCCAATCCAACTTCTGTTTCCAATCAATTTGGGTTTTGCCAGAGTTTGCATCTTCTTTAGTGTGCTCCATCATAACGTGAGCTATAGAATCACGAACCCAGTTCACAAACTGACGATATTCATTGTTTGTAATCTCTGTATCGTCCATGTAAAAGCCAACAATTGATACCTGTTTTGCTCTTGCTACACTTGCTACATTTACATCTTGATCACTTGGCCCAATATGGAGAACTCCAGATGGTACGAAAATCATACCATAAGGGGTTACAGGATTCCAACGTGGTCTACTCATTTCTCCGAGTAGCTGACCATTGTATCCTCCGCTACATCCTGCTAAAAATATAGCTGTTGCTGCCGAAGCAATAGAGACTAGTGTTTTGATTTTTTTCATTTTTTCAGTTTCTAGTTTTAAGGTTTTTTTAAGGTTTTTAAGGACTAGGTTTTTAAAGAAACGTAAATATAACTTTTTTTATTTTGAAAAAACAAAGTATCTGCTCTTTTTTTTACGAAGTTTTTTTGAAAATGTTGCAACTATATGATTCATAACTATAAAAATCTTGAGTTATGATAAAATTTTCCGTCCAAAACGTTCTGTTTTCTAGGAAGTATATATGACAAAGAAATTTCATGTGAGCCGGTATTGAATTTAGTTAAAAATGAAACATTAGCATCATAACTGTATAAAATCTTAACGTTCTTGAAGGTCCCCCCTAAAAAAAGCGAAAAAGCATCGACAGTCTTAGGACTATAACCTCTAAACGCTATTCCTGTCAAAATATTGTCATAAATCGTGAAAATCGTTGATATATCTAGCTGTACACGTTGAAAGTTAGTTCGCAACAACGCCATAGGCTGAATAGCAGATCGCCTTCCTATTTTAAAATTATAACCTCCTGAAACCACTAGATTTCGATCATGATTATAAAAAAAATCTGCGGATACGCCCTTCAGTTTTTGTAAAGTAAATAAATGATTTGCTGAAACAGATGCAAAAAATCGCTCTCCTTTTAGATATACTCCAGCAGAAAAATCAGGAGAAAAAGAATTTCCCCGTGACGTGTTGAGTATTGGATCTCTGTGGTTTATACCATTAGTGTACTCGCCAGTTGGTGTTATGATAGCTGCACCATTTAATCCAAGGTTGATAAATCCTACTCCTAGTCCTACTCCTATGCGAACTTTGTTTGTTTGTTTTTGATAAGCATAGCTCAACGATGCTGAAGTGGTGCGTTGTAGTCCAATCAAGTCGTTAGTAACATTAAGACCAAATCCACCTTTAGCTTTATCTAAGTATGTAGAGAAAGAAGCAGACTGAGTAGCAGATAGTTGATTAGCGAGTCCCACATATTGAAATCTAGCAATGCCAGATAGTTGAGTTCCGTCTATAGATCCGGCATATGCAGGATTTATCAGCAATTGATTATTGAAGTGCTGGGTAAAAAGATAATCGTTTTGTGAATAACCACAAAACGAATAGATAATGAATATATTGAAAAAGCAGAATTTTAATTTCATCAAATTAAAGGTAACAATAAAAAGTATATCAACAAAAAAAGTACAAAGGTCTTAAAGAAATTTATGACAGATACTTTTCGATAGCAGCAGTGATAGATGAGATACCTTCAATAGGAGCCATAACATGTATGTTTAGTTTAGCATCTAAAACAGCATCGGCAGTAGTAGTGCCAATTACACCAATTTTTTGATTATTTTGCTTGTAGTTAGGGTATGACTCTAGAAGAGATGACACATGCGCTGGACTAAAAAACACTAACATATCAAAATCAGTAACCTTTATTTTAGTAAGATCATTAGACACTGTCTTATACATCACAGCTTGGTTATAATCTATTCCATTAAGATTCATAAAGTCTAAAATCTCTTCTTTGGAACTGACTTCTGGACAGATGTACAAAAATTTTGTAGAGTCTTTATGCTTTAGCATTTGAGTTCTTAGATCTTTGTTGCTAGATTTATCACTGTAAAATACTTTCCGCTTTCTATATTGGGTGTACTTTTGAAGATAAAGTGAAATGGCTTCTGATGTACAAAAGAATTTAGTTTCTTGACTTATCTTGACCCTTACTTCATCACAAATTCTAAAAAAGTGATCAATAGCATTTCTACTTGTAAAAATAATTCCACTAAAATCGGTGAGTATTAATTTTTGCTTTCTAAAATCTTTGTTGGAGACTCCTTGAACATCTATAAATGGAAAGAATGTAAACTTTACATCAAATTTTCTTTCTAAATCAAAATATGGGGACTTTAAGCCTTCGGGTTGCGGATGCGCAATTAGAATTTTTTTGATTTTACTTTTAGGCAAAGTAACAATGAGCTTTGAATAATCTTTTGATAACTTGGTAGGAAAGGAAGCTAACAAATTTGCTTTAGTTTTAGAAAAAAAAGAAGTAGCAGTACTTTTGTTAGGTGATATCTCATCAGCCTTTTTGGTTGCAAAAGAACTGCTACTCGAAGCAATCGAATCTTTACGACTGATTACTTTGTGCTTTTTTTTTGAGCTGCCTTTTTTGGAGCTGCTTTTTTAGCTGCTGCCTTTTTTGGAGCTGCTTTAGCTGCTGCCTTTTTTGGAGCTGCTTTTTTAGCTGCTGCCTTTTTTGGAGCTGCTTTTTTAGCTGCTGCCTTTTTTGGAGCTGCTTTTTTAGCTGCTGCCTTTTTAGGAGCCGCTTTAGCTGCTGCCTTTTTTGGAGCTGCTTTTTTCGCTACTGCTTTTTTCGCAGGAGCTTTTTTTGCTGGAGCTTTTGTTGCCATGTTAGAAAGCAATTTTGGTTAACAAT
>JBIKJU010000015.1:0-18242 GCA_044360745.1 Chitinophagales bacterium | reverse complement strand
TCACCAAGCAAAAATGTTGCAATAAAGACTATAAGTATTCTTCTTATCATATGTGTTTTTTAAGTTTTTATTTAATTTTGGTAAAGAGATATACCTCTTCGGTATTGTTTACGATATAATAGAGTTTGAATTGCAAATTGGTTTGAAAGACGAGTTTATGAGTGATTTTTTCACCGTTACTTTTACTAAAAGTTAGTATTCCATTCTGAAGTGTATATTTTACTTCTGTATCTGTTTTGTCGTACCTAACAAATCCATCGTGTTTAAAAAAGATAGATGTCTTGTTTAAAAATAAATCACAATAACTACAAACATCAGATGGCTTTCCATCTAATTTGGCATCTGATACCTTCCACTCTCCAATCAATAAGTTATCATCAATTGCAAACACAGATGCACTCATAAAAAGCATGAAGCTTGTAACAAGAAAACATCTGTACAATTTTATCATCACGTATTACTTTGCAGTTGAAAAAATATTTTTCACTTCACGAATTTACTAAAAATTCTAAAAAACCAAAACAAATGTGAAACTTTAATCACTCAACTACATAAACTCGTTTTACCCTATTGCTCACACTCGTTAAAATCTCATAAGGAATAGTTCCTATTTTATTGGCAATCAAGATTATAGGGAATTTATGATCAAAAATTACGACTTCCTCACCCTCTGTTATCTTTTCATTACCTTTTAAGTCTATCATGGTCATGTCCATACAAATATTGCCTAATATAGGATACTCCACTCCTTGTATGTAGACCACACCCACGCCATTACTTAGGGCTCTGCTAAGCCCGTCTGCATAACCAATCCCTATTGTTGCTACTAACATATCATTATCTGCTTTTCCTTTTCTACTGTAACCAATACTCTCCCCTTTTTTGACTTTTTTGATTTGCGATATAGTGGTTTTTAGGGAGCTAACTGAAACTAGCTGTTTTGATATGACATTTGAAGCATCAATACCATATAATCCTAGTCCTAAACGCACCATATCAAAATGGGCATTGGGAAATCTAACAATCCCGTTAGAGTTGAGAATATGTAGAATAATTGGATAAGGAAACGAAGAGGTTACTTTATCTGCAAGCTTCTTAAACAAAGTTATTTGAGAGTTTGTATAATCGTCATTCTCTGGCTCATCACTAGTAGCTAAGTGTGAAAAGACAGATGCTACTTTAATGGAGTCAGTCGCTTTTAAAATAGAGATAGCCTCATCAAGCGAAGATTCATCAAACCCGAGTCTATTCATTCCCGTTTCGAGCTCAATGTGAATTGAACAAGATAAAGCATTAGACTCATGAAGATAGGCTATAAAGCTTTGAAGTAAGCGTAAAGAATATATTTCTGGCTCAAGGTTATAATTCACAATGGCATCAAATGAAGCCTCTTCGGGATTCATAACCATAATTGGAAGAGTTATTCCATTTCGTCTTAGCTCTACGCCTTCATCAGCATAAGCTACTGCTAGATAATCAACTCGATTAAATTGTAATACTTGCGCTATTTCTACACTGCCCGCTCCGTAAGCTGAGGCTTTGACCATTGCCATCATTTTAGTTTTAGGCTTGAGCAACGACTGATATGCTTTCAAATTTTGGGTAATCGAATTTAGATTAATTTCTAAAACAGTCTTATGTGATTTTCGCTCAAGGCATTTAGCTACTCTTTCGAATTCAAAAACTCTGGATCCTTTAAGTAAAATAGTTTCATTTTTAAACCAATCAGAGGTCATTTTTTGAAGTAACTCATCTGTGGTTTCAAATAGCTCTATTTCTCGAATCTGTGCTTCTTCAAAACACTTGCGCTGCCGTATAATATTTTTTCCAACACCTATAAATCTATCTACACTTCGCTCTTTCATCATTTTAGCGATGATATCATACAACTCTGGATCATTTTTTCCACTTTGATATACATCGGAAAGTATCACAGATCGCTTATGATGGGAGTGGATTTGATAAAGAAAATCTAATGCGATTCGAATTGCTTCTAAGTCTGAATTGTAAGCATCATTAATCAAAGTACAATTATTGATAGCCTCTTTCATTTCTAGACGCATAGCTACACTACTAAGGTTCTTCACACGCTTTGAAATCAGCTTTAGAGGCTTACCTAAGACTAAAAGTACAGCTATGCAATGCAACGCATTTTCTATTGAAGCTTTGTCTACAAAGGGTAAGTCAACTTCAACCTGTTCGTTTTTATACTCTATTACAATAAATGTAGTAGTAGCTTGTTGTAATAGGCTAACTACGCGCAAATCGGCATCTGTGTTTTGCGCCCAAGTAAACAAGTTAATTTTCTCTTCTCTATCATTAGATTGACTAAATGCACTCACTTCACTAATGGCTTGATTTACATCTCCGTGATCTTTGCAATAGATTAGCGTTTCTGCATTGATAAACAGCTTAAGCTTTTCTTTGGCCTTATGTTTTATGTTCAAAAAACCTTGAGCGTGAGCTTCGCCAATATTTGTAAAAACACCAATAGATGGTTGTATTACTTTCTCTAGCCGAATCATTTCGTCAGGCTCTGAAATACCTGCTTCAAAAATGCCTAAGGTATTTTCTTCGGCCATTTGCCAAATAGAAATTGGCACTCCTACTTGAGAGTTAAAACTTTTAGGATTTCTAACTATATTATAATCTTCTGCTAGTAACTGAAAAATCCATTCTTTTACAATTGTTTTCCCGTTGCTACCTGTGATGGCCACTACAGGGAAGTCAAATTTCTGACGATGAGTAGCTGCAATTTTTTGGAGCGCTATTACCACATCTTTTACTAAAATAAAATTAGCCGAGCTATATTTTGCTATCACAGACTCATCAGAAACTACAAAATTATGAACTCCTTTGGATATAAGGGCTGGGATATAATCATGTCCATCTTGCCTTTTCCCTTTGATAGCAAAAAAAATAGCCTCTGATGCTGAACGCAATTTTCGGCTATCAATCATTAAATAGGATACAAATGCATTAGCGTCAAAAAGTGGGTACAATTTGCCAGCACACATCTGTTCTATCTCCATAATACTATACCGTGCCATACTCCCGCAAATTAAAAATAAAAAAGAAGAATACTGCTAAAAAGTGGATAACTAAACTGCTTTCAACCATCTAAGTAATCCGCCTCTACTCTGTCTTTACTGACTTTAAACTCATATCCTTTGTAATGTATAGCGATTTCATCCAATATAGACTCGATTTCTTCTACGTCCATGCTTTGTACCAATCGCATTCTGTAAGGCTTAATATGCTCTAATCCCTTAAAATACGGCCCATAATGTCTTCTCATTTCTAAAATACCCAGAGTTGTATTTTTCCACATTAGTGAACGCCTTAAATGTTCTTTTGCAGTATCTACACGTTCGTCTATTGTAGGTGGGTTTAGATGCTGACCAGTAGCAAGAAAGTGCTTAATTTCTCTAAAAATCCATGGATAGCCTATAGATGCTCTTCCAATCATCACTCCATCTGCGCCATAATTTTCGAGCATTTCTTTGGCCGCTTCACCACTGTCTACATCACCATTCCCAAAAATAGGAATGTGCAATCGTGGATTCTCTTTGACTTTTGCTATCCAGCTCCAATCTGCTCGGCCTGTATACATTTGATGCTTAGTTCGGCAGTGAATAGAAAGTGCTTTAATTCCTATATCTTGCAATCGCTCAGCTATTTCTACTATCTTAATCGAATTGGCATCCCATCCTAATCTTGTTTTTACGGTAACTGGTAATGAGGTTGATTTGACAAT
The DNA here is from genome assembly GCA_044360745.1 of Chitinophagales bacterium. Classification (GTDB taxonomy): domain Bacteria; phylum Bacteroidota; class Bacteroidia; order Chitinophagales; family LD1; genus CALAYL01. The sequence continues at coordinate 14,485 of JBIKJU010000015.1, read as the reverse complement.
AGTAGCGGTGAGTTTCACCATTTTATCAATATCCCTTAAAATACCTGAGCCTGCATTTCTACACACTACATTTTTGACTGGACAGCCATAATTAATGTCTAAAAGTTCTGGCTGAGCGGCTTCTACTATTTCTGCTGAGCGAGACATAGCATCCTCCTCCCCACCAAAAATCTGAATACCCACTGGTCGTTCATCATCGAATATGTCAAGCTTTTTTACACTTTTTTCAGCATCACGAATCAATCCATCAGAGGAGATAAATTCTGTGTAAAGCATATCGGCTCCAAATTTTTTACACAAATGACGAAAAGGTGGATCACTCACATCCTCCATAGGGGCAAGCAAAAGAGGATTTTTACCTAAATCTATATGCGCTATTTTAGCCATTAGGCAAAAGTAATGAAAATATGGGAAATGATTGTGGGAGGGTTAATCAAAATCTATCCTACCTCTCATTGTCTTGATGTATCCTCGATTCTTTTTGGCTGTTAGTTTTCTTTCTTTACTGGCTTTGGAGGGCTTTGTTGCCAAACGCTTTTTAGGCTCATAAAGTGCTTTTTTTAGAAGTGTTAAAAGTTTTTTCACTGCCTGCTCTTTGTTTTCATGCTGAGAGCGAGTGGTATCACAAGTGACAGATAATAATCCATCTTTATTTAAGTTTGACTCTAGTTTTAGTTTTATCTTAGTCTTCAATTCATCACTCAAAAGTTGAGTGACATCTATATCCCAAAGCAGCTCTACTTTGGTCTCTACCTTATTTACATTCTGCCCTCCTTTTCCACCGCTCCGAGAGGTTTTCCATGATACTTCAGAAACTATATCGCTAGCTAATATCATTTCAAAACTCCTAATTTTTTACCTACTTTTTCAAATGCTGCTATGGCTTTATCTAAATGTTCCTTTTTATGTGCAGCCGATAATTGTACTCTAATTCTGGCTTCACCTTTCGGGACTACAGGAAAGAAAAATCCAATCACATAAATACCTTCTTTGAGCAATTCGTTGGCAAAATCTTGAGATAATTTCGCATCATACAACATCACTGGCACTATAGCTGATTCACCATCTTTAAATTCTAATCCAGTTTTGCTCAATCCTTCTTTGAAATATCGAACATTCCAATCTAACTGATCCCGTAAAGTGGTAGTTTCTGTGAGCATGTCAAGCACTGCTATAGATGCTCCAACTATGGATGGCGCAAGTGAATTTGAGAATAAGTAAGGACGTGAACGCTGACGTAGCATTTCTATAATTTCTTTTCGCCCTGTGGTGAACCCTCCCATTGCACCACCGAGTGCCTTACCCAATGTACCTGTTATGATATCTACTTTTCCAATTACATCTCGGAGTTCTATACTTCCCCTGCCAGTCTTGCCTATAAATCCTGTAGCATGACATTCATCAACCATCACCATAGCATTATATTGATTTGCTAAAGCATAAATTTTATCTAACTGCGCTACATATCCATCCATCGAAAAAACTCCATCGGTGACAATTATTCGATTTTTTTGTACTTGTGCGGCTATGAGCTGTTGTTCTAAATCTGCCATATCATTATTGGCATAGCGATAGCGTACAGCTTTACAAAGTCGCACACCATCTATGATTGATGCATGATTTAAAGCATCGGAAATGATAGCATCCTCTGCATCAAACAAGGGTTCAAAAACTCCTCCATTGGCATCAAAAGCGGCAGCATAGAGTATAGTATCTTCGGTGCCCAAAAACTCAGCAATTTTTTGCTCCAAAGTTTTATGGATATCTTGAGTACCACAAATAAATCGAACACTCGACATACCGAAACCATGCGTATCTATTGCATTCTTGGCGGCTTCTACTACCCTAGGATGCGATGACAAACCCAAATAATTGTTGGCGCAAAAATTTAATACTTTCGACCCATCTTCTAATGTTATTTCGGCATCTTGGGGCGATGAAATAATTCTCTCTGTTTTAAAAAGACCATTAGCTTTAATTTTAGATAACTGCTCTTTTAATCGTTCTTGAATTGTATACATTTTTAAAAAATTAGGTCAATAAATTTATTTAAGTCGACTTGGATTTTGGGTTAAAAAATCGCCCCACCCTTTCACTTTTTTATCAGTCATGACTGGCATTTTATTTTGAAAATGATGACAAACGGCAGCCGCTAAGCCATCAGTAGCATCTAAAAACTTGGGTTGAATTTCAAAGCCGCAAAGTTGCTGCAACATAGCCGCTATTTGCTCTTTAGAAGAATTGCCATTGCCAGTAATAGATTGCTTAATTTTCTTGGGAGAGTATTCAAAAACTGGGATACCACTTACTAAAGATGCAGCTATACATACTCCTTGTGCACGTCCTAGTTTTAGCATGGACTGTACATTTTTCCCAAAAAAAGGAGCTTCTATAGAAGTTACAGTAGGTTGATACTGATGTATGAATCCTGTCATCTTTTCTGAAATCATTTTCAAGCGTAGAAGGCTATCTTCTAATTTATCTAATTTCACCACACCCATACTCAATAATTTAATTTTACTTTTTTCGATTTGAATAACTCCATATCCCATGACTACTGTACCTGGGTCTATGCCTAAAATTATCGTATGGTCTGATTGCTCTAACAATGAATTTAATTTCTGTAATATTAATGCAAATTTATGAAAGCAAAATGCCAATTAGTAAACAAGGATTAATATTCTTTATCAAAGTCTTAGTCAGTGTAGGTATGATTGCTATGCTTTTTTATCGTTGGGCAGATTTTATAGTGATAGCGGAAGGGGTTAAGTATGTATTTATAGAACATAGTGTTGTGATTTTATTTATCATATTCCTCATTTTTTTGAATTGGAGTGCAGAGGCATTGAAATGGACATTACTACTCAAAAACATCTCTAAAACTAGCTTTGTGAAAGCTTTAAATTATGTATTGACAGGAGTTACAGTTGGGTTTATCACACCTGGCAGAAGTGGTGAGTTTGCAGGTCGAATGATCTTAATGCCTAATGATATCAGATTAAAAAGTTTACCATTGAGTTTTCTTGGTGGAATAGCTCAAGTGATCCCTTTGGTGTTAATAGCACTTATCCTTTCTATTACCCAACACTTCAATCCTCTTGGACGATTCCTAGATGTTACCATTTTAAGTATTTCGCTGATACTCTTTCTGATTGCATTTTTTGAGATTGAATTTTTTATACGATTACCAATTGCCAAATCGATTTTTAAAAAACTGAATATAGAATACGCTGATTTACCTAATTTCAGAAGTAAAATACACATTCTGATTGTGTCTTTTTTTAGATACCTCATTTTTTCACTTCAGTATGTATTGTTACTTTCATTGTTAGGAGGAAGCGTAAGTGACTTCATAGCACCCGTTTCGTGGATGTTGCTTTTGCAATCTCTATCACCAGCAATAGCATTGTTAGATTTTGGAGTACGAGGAAGCATCGCCTTCTGGGTATTTTCTGCCTATAATCTATTTCAACCATCTATACTTTCGGCTGTATTTTTGATTTGGTTATTTAATCTTTGGATTCCAGCTATTATAGGCTTTTTTTTAATATTAAACTGGAACGAAAAAAAATAAAACTTTTTACGCTATGCTTCTTTCAAATCCAGATTTACATTTTATGCAAGTAGCACTCAACGAAGCCAAAAGAGCAAGAGATGAGGACGAAGTGCCTGTGGGTGCTGTGATAGTAAGTGATGGGAAAATACTAGGAAAAGGATATAACCAAGTAGAACGATTATGTGATGTGACAGCACATGCTGAAATTATAGCTATCACAGCAGCATCTAATTTTTTGGGAGCTAAGTATCTTAAAGATTGCACGTTGTATGTAACACTTGAACCATGCCCTATGTGTGCTGCAGCAATCAAGTGGAGTAGAATAGGAAGAATAGTATATGCTGCATCAGACCCCAAGGGTGGCTATAGTAAAATAAGCAATGAGATTTTAGATCCAAAAACAGAAGTCTCAAATGGCATACTAAAGAACGAGTGCAGTGAATTGATGACTGAGTTTTTTAGAAAGAAAAGATAACTTTATATTGTCTTCTTTAAATATAAATAAATCTTTTCCCAATTTCTAGAGCGAGTAGCGATGTATGGTAACAATTTCTCCTCACTTTCATTGATTTCTTTAGCACCTAAGCCTCTACCATCATCCAACCAAAAACATTTCGCTCCCAAATTTTTAGCTAGCATTACATCGGTGATTCTATCGCCTATCACAAACGAATTTTTCAAATCATATTCATCCGAAAAATATTTTTTTAGCATTCCTATACTGGGCTTACGAGTATCAAGCCCTTCATGCGGATAAGAACAATCTATATGCTCATGAGCAAATCTTATTCCCTGCTCAGCAAAAGTACGCATGATAAATTTATGAGTAGTATAAAAGGGTTCATTTGGAAATTCTTCTCTTCCTAATCCGTCTTGATTAGTCACTAAAACCAACTCAAAATTAAAGTCAGAAACTATTCGATGAAGCCAATAAAAAATCTCTGGATAAAAGGAGATTTTCTCCATAGTATCTATTTTGAAATCATCTGTTTCTAATATAATAGTGCCATCTCTATCAATAAATAACACTTTCTTTTTTTCATTCATAGGTTCAATTTTTAGAAACTCTAGCCAGCCAACCTGGCAATACTAAAATGCCAATGATAATATAAATATAAAAATTTAATCCTCTCCAAATAAGTGCTATCAAGGGAATAATGCCCTCTTTTACAAACTCACAATTCAGTGCCATAAATGAAAGTTCAGCTAATCCACTAGCGCCCGGTGTAGCTGGTATCATTACGATCACCCTATGCACACACTGGCGACCAAACAAAAACAATTGGTCTATATCGCCCGATGCAAAAGCAGCAATCAACACATTAGCTAAAAAATAACGAGCTGTCCAAGAAATCAATGTAGCCATCAATACTCTTAACAAAAAGAGTTGACCTTTATTTTTAAAAAATTTAGAGGTGGTATATATGTCTTCCCCTATTCCTTTTATTTGTAAAGACCATTTATTAAGAATAGGTAAAGTAGCTATTTTATTTAAAACTATAGAGGAGTATTGCGGTCTAATAAAAATTGCAAAACCTAATAAACTACCAAAAAAGGTAACAGCCAAAATGCCCAGCCAGATATACTCCCCAAGTGCTCGAAAAGCTCTCACAGCAGTCAACTGACCAAAATTTCCGCAGTCAGCAGATAGGTCAAACATAGTACCTCCTAATAAAAAAAACAAACTCCCGAAAGCAATAATAAATGCTACATTATCCAGATATGAACACAACATCAAAATAGAAGTAGCCATTCCGGGTTTTATCCCTTCTTTGTATAAAATAAAAAATGCTAATGATACTCCACCTACAGAGGCAGGCGTAATAGCAGATCCAAACTCCCAAAGCAAAATTACTTCTATGGATTTCCATAAACTTAATTTACGATCGCTGAGTTCCCAAATCCGATACACATAAGCAGCATCACGCAAAAGCACTGTACCTAGAGCCAATAGCAAAAAATAAAATAATCGCCATGTAAGCTCAATATCTTTTGTAGCTGAAAAGTCACTTTTAGACAATAAATAAATCAAATAACCAGTAGTAATAATAGTAACTACTATCGGCACTAGCAATCGCCTAAAAGTTAGTGCGGCAAAGGGATTGCTGTTTTCTGTCTGCATCAATTTTTATTATTAGCCATTCAATTTCGAGTCCATGAAGTACCCTCTTTCCCGTCTTTAACTTGTATCCCGAGTTCATTTAGCACATCTCTGATTTGGTCTGAGGTAGCAAAATCTTTTTGATCTCTTACTTTTTTACGTAGCTGTAAAATCAAATCCATCAATCCTTCACTAATATCTTTCTTTGCAATAGATTCTTTTACATTTAGACCTAAAAGAGTGTCAAAAAATAATACATACTCCTTTTTCATTCGCTCAAAGGTTTCATTATCTAGTTCTGACACTTCTGCTTGCGTATTTTTATAGGCATTGATTCTTTTCATTAATTCAAACATGCGACCAATGACTTCAGCTGTATTGAAATCATCATTCATATTATCATACATCTCATCAATAGCCTTATTGACTTGAGCTATTTCTGAAGCAGATTGCTTACTTTTTTCTTCAGTGTAACTCATTAACTGAATATCGTCAAAAGCATTTTTTAATCGAAGAAAACCTTTCTCTGCTGCTTGAAGAGCTTCATTAGAAAAATCTACGGTGCTCCTGTAGTGTGCTTGCAACATAAAAAAACGAATAGTCATAGGACCATAAGCTTGCTCCAAAGCAGCGTTTGTACCGGCAAAAAAATCATTGAGAGTTATAAAATTGCCTAGCGACTTTCCCATTTTTTGCCCACCTATTGTAATCATATTGCAATGCATCCAATAGTGAGCTGGAGCCTTGCCGGTAGCACCTTTAGACTGTGCTATCTCGCACTCATGATGAGGAAATAGCAAATCCATTCCACCACCATGAATATCAAATGTTTCACCCAAATACTTTCTGCCCATAGCCGAACATTCTATGTGCCAACCCGGAAATCCTTCTCCCCAAGGTGATGGCCAACGCATAATATGCTCTGGTGATGCATTTTTCCACAACGCAAAATCAGCTTGATTTCGCTTCTCTTGTTGTCCTTCTAATGCTCGCTTTTCATTTCCTGCTCCTGCTTCCAACTCCTCCACTATCCTACCACTCAATTCACCATAAGGAAATTTTTCTTTGTAGCCTAATACATCAAAATACACCGAACCATTTGCCTCATAGGCAAAACCTTGATGTATAATTTCCTTTATCATTTCTATCTGCTCTATGATATGCCCAGTAGCTCTAGGTTCTATACTCGGTGGCAAAATATTCAACGCTTGCATATTCATGTGATAGTTGTGTGTGTAGAGTTCTGCAATTTCCATGGGTTCTAACTGCTCTAACCTTGCTTTCTGTGCGATTTTATCTTCACCTTCATCAGCATCATTTTCAAGATGTCCTACATCAGTGATATTGCGAACAAAACGAACCTTATATCCGAGGTGTAAAAAATAACGATTGACAATATCGAACGTAACTGCTGGGCGTGCATGACCAAGGTGCGCATCTCCATATACTGTAGGTCCACAAACGTACATGCCTACACGGCCTTCATTTATAGGTTTAAACTCTTCTTTCGCTCTTTTGAGTGTGTTGTATATTTTTAAATTACTAGACATATTGCCAATGATAGGAAAAGAGAATTAAAAAAGGAAATGAAATACTGCTGATTTTTTTTGGACAGTCTATTTGGCTTTCTCAGCAACTCATCAATCGGAAAGGATTTAATATTCCAGTGGATGGCCTTTTTAATTATATCACCGATAGCGCACTGAGCAGTTTTCGAAAATTAAAAGCACTTTATGAAAGCCATGAAGTAGATAATATCACACTCAAAAAGCTAATAGAGTAGAAAATGCTCAAAGGCTTATGCCCATTGACATATAATACCTCCCATAAGACCTAGCGTCAATAACCAGTATCCGATGTGAATTCCAATATACTTCCATGATTTGTTTTCAAACATAGCATTGATAGAAATAACTGGTAAAGCAAAAAAGATACCCATAATCACACCATGTAAAGCACCATGTTTAAATGACCTAAAATTAGAACCATATTTTGCCATTAAGCCAGATACTACAGTACTCAATTCAGATTCTGGGTTAATGAGGTCAGGATTGCCTTCTAGCATAGAATAAAGCCCCATTTGATGTATAGAAATAGGATACATAGCTACACTTAAAAATAGGCCAAGTACATATGTAGCTATAAATATCTTCACAGTAGCGGTAGACTTGTTGTCTTCTGGAAAACCATTTTCTTTTTTCCAAAGCTTGCCAAATGCAGCATCGCTGTACCACAAAAATCCAATGAATAGAGGCAAAAAAGCCGTTCCGAATACAAGGGAAAAATTTAAGTTAATCATAGTGTTTTAGTTTTTTTCAAAGGTAAGAAAATAAATAATATTTCATTTTCCCTTCCCTCCAAGCACAGTAGCCACTGTGTAAAATAGGATTTTTAAGTCCATCATCATACTCATATTTTCTATGTAGATGATATCGTAGCGGAGTCGGGCTATCATTTGGTCTAAGTTTGAAGCATAGCCATATTTCACCATACCCAATGATGTGATACCTGGCTTCACTTTCAAAACATGAGTATAGTGAGGAGCTTTTGCTTCTATTTGATGAGCAAAAAATGCTCGCTCAGCCCGGGGTCCTACAAGGCTCATTTCGCCTTTCAGCACATTCCAAAATTGAGGAAGCTCATCTATTCTATATCGTCTTATCCATTTGCCTACAGCTGTTATTCTATTATCGTCGTCAGAGCTGAGTTTGGGACCCTGTGCTTCGGCATTCATGTGCATGGATCGCAGTTTATACATCATAAATGGCCGTCCAAACTGCCCCAATCGTTCTTGCTTAAAAAAGAGTGGACCTGGCGAGTCTCTTTTTATACGAATAATTGTGAATGCAATAATAGGTGCTGAAAAGAAAAGTGCAACACTTGAAAAGATGATGTCGAAAAGTCGTTTTTGGATACGCTGCCATTCCTCTATCAGTGTAGGAGGAATTTCTATAAATGCTTCTCCCATTACATGATTCATCTTCACTGTGCGCGATAGGATATCGTACATATCAGGGACTATTTTGAGATGCACATTTTTATCGCCTACTTTATTGATGATATTGCCGAGAATATTGTGTTGTTCGGTTTCTATAGCTACAAATACTTCTTCTATGTCATTTTTTTCGATGATATCATCAAGCTGATTAAAATGCCCTAGATATTCTTGATGACCGTTTTTTGCATCTGATACTACACCTACTATACTTAAACTTTTGTCGGGTGATGTGGCAAAAAAATCTTTCAATTCACTAATTTTTGCATCAGTGCCAGCTATCAGGGCTTTGATGTTTACTTTTCCAATGTAAAGCAGTTTTTTAGTATGGTTAAGAAAAAGAATTCTAAATGAGGCTGTGAAGGCAAAATGTGCAATCAATAACACTCCAAAACTTAAGTAGTAGTCTTTATAGCCTTTAACCAAATCATCTAACAAAAACAAAAAGAAAATAACGACCGAACCCACCAACGTCTGAAAAGCCGTAATGATAAGTTCCTTTAATCTTGATTTGCGAAAAACATCAGTGTAGATACCACTCAAATAATACAATGTAACCCAAATCAAGGGAATAACTATGAGGCCTATAAAAAATTTTTTATCGAGTAGTGGCGCCCAAACAGAGCCCGGTTCTAACTCTATGAAAAATTTGCGAAAGTAATAAAGCAATACCCATGCAATAAATGCTGACAAAGCGTCTAAGACGATGTAAGCAAAGATGTATTTTTTTCTTCGCTGCATATACTAAAACTGAACTAATTTGATATTGTCTAAATAGGTAGTGGCTGTAGTACCATCAGCGAGTTTGTTTATTTTAAAATAAACTCTGTAGTCTTCTGCTCTCAATATCCCTGCTTCATTACTAAGGTTGATATATATTTTATTCCATTCTTCTTTAGGAGAGATGGTGATTTTATAGTAGGATTCGGGCGTACTATTTTTAGTATAAATTAGTCCTACTTCAAAAAAAGCATCAGACTTATAATCAAGTTCTAGATATACCTCTCTGCCAGCTCCAGTTATCAAAAAAGGATTAGTATTAAAGGCTACTATATTAGTGTCATTAGGTCCTAAATACAGCTTGCCTGCTCCAGTACCCTCAAAAACATTTTGGTCTCCTGGGGCTGTAATCCTACCCAATTCTGTAAATGAATTTCCAAACTCAAAATCCTCTTTAATGGCTAACTTTGTGCCTTGAAGATATGGAAACACTGATGACCTTTTATAGGTTTTACCACTCTCTGTTCCAGATAATACAAACTCGTCAATAGCGTAAAATGGATATTCTACACGAGTTGCAGAAATTCCATTATCTTTTATTCCAGCTCCTATTACAAAACGAACATCACCACTTGCTAAAATAGGTATTTTTGTAGGTAGGGTATACACGCCCCTATTTTCACCATTTGCTGTAACCCATACATCTGTGATTTTATGCGATTCGCTACCTTGGTCTATGGTAGCCGAAACAGATACGCTGTCTATTTCTAGGTAAATAGGCACTCCGTCATTTGGCATTTTCTTGCAGCTAGGTATAGTCATCAAAAAAGAAAGAGCAGCAATTAAAAATACAATATATGGTTGATGTCTTTGCATATCTATAATTGAGTTCAAATCTAAATTATGAGGCGGAAATTTAGAAAAATAACGAAACAGTGCCGCTAAAATTGTGTTACATTTTTAGAATCTTAAATTCTGTTCGTCTGTTGAGAGCTCTTCCCTCTGGATTATCTTTACCCTCAGGAGTAGAGTTTGGTGCTATAGGTTTTGATTTGCCATATCCCATAGGAATCATGCGTTTTTTCTCTATACCTTTGCTGATGAGGTAATCCACACAACTTTGAGCTCTAGCTTGCGATAAGCGTTGATTGCCAGCTACTGAGCCTACAGAATCTGTATGCGAACTAAGCTCAATAACGATGCCAGGGTTTTCAAACATAGTGTTATACAAAGTATCTAAAATTAATTTAGACTGTGAAGTAAGAGTAGCTTTCCCAAATTCATAAAGAATATTGTCTAACTTATATTCTACATTTAATTGCATTTTTTTCAACGAAATATCCGATCTTATTGAATCTATAGTATTACCTAGATTTTTTGTAGAGGTCCTTGTATTGCCAGCAAAATAGCCTTCTTTTCGGGCCATTATTTTATAATCTTTTCCTGTAGGAAGTTTGACTGCATAAGTAGAGGTCTCAGAAGGAGTTTGAAATTCTTGAACCAGCAGCTCTTTTCCACCAGGCAAAATTTCAAATACTAATATGGTAGAACCATTTAATTTTATCTCTGGTTTCCCTTCTTCAATTACATCTCCAAATATCACAAAAGCATCTTTGTCAGCTTTGAAATTTTGGTTTAATGTGTCTTCATCCTTTAATCCCCTAGTAGTGATTAATTCAGAAACAGGTAATAATCCAGGGCGCTCTACCATCACTTCATAGTCAGCATCTGGATTTAGTTTAAAGAAATAGTTGCCATCTTTAGAGGTAGAATCTATACCTACTAAATCTTTAGTCCCATCTGCTCGTTTCACATAAAGCATAAATTTAGTATCATCCAATGGTTTCCCCTCTAATCCTGCTATAGTTAAATTTCCCTCTACTGCATACTTAAAGTTTTCCCACGCAAAAATATCATCACTAGCTGTAGCTATTCCATTCAAAGGAATTGTTCCTTCTCTATTTGAAACAAAATAGCCATCTGTTTTATCTTTACTAGCAGTGAAAAAGAAATCATCTGCACTCGAATTTACTGGTTTTCCCATATTACGTGGAGCAAGCCATTTTTTCGATTTTTCAGTAGCTTGTTCAGCTATATACACATCAAATCCTCCAAATCCTATATGACCATTAGAGGCAAAGTAAAGCACCTTTGTACTGTCGTCATAAAAAGGTGAAATCTCATCTGCAACGGTATTAATTGACCCCTCTACTAGTTGAGGATCTTCATAAAGTCCTTTTTCATTTCTTCTTGTGTACCAAATATCGAGACCTCCTATACCCTCTGGTCTATCACTTACAAAATAAACGTACTCTACCTCTTTGTTGTCAGTAGCTCGCAAATTGGGATGTGTAGTAGTATATTTCTCTTCAAAATTTATGGTCTTAGGAAGTCTTTTTGGCTCTCCAAATTTTTCATTTTCATAATCAGATACAAAGATATTACAAAGTGGTCTTTCATCGTCTCGCTCTAGACATTTTGTAAAATAAAATCTATTGCCTGCTTTATTAAAAGTGCCATTTGCAGTGTAGTATTTTACTTCATTGATGATCTCATCTATTTTTATACCCTTGCCCCATTCTCTTCCATTAAAAGAAGCTTTATAGATAGCTGTATATTTTTCGTTTTTATAATTTTTAAAAGTCATTAAAGTATCTGATTCTGTAGATGTATAGAAAAGTTCTCCACTATTTCTAGAAAAGGGAGCAGTTTCAGAATAAGCATGGTTTACACCTTTAGGTAGTATCATTACTTTTACTTTAGCTTTTGGGATAGCACTTACAGAGTCGCAAGATTTCAGAGTTTGATTTACAATTCGCATCACAGTAGCTCGCTCTGTCTCGTCATTTGTGGTGTAAATAGATTTGAATGAAGAAAGTTCTTTTTTAGCTTCTTCATATTTCCCATTTCTAAAGAGAGTCAAACCATAAAAGTATTTCCCCATTTTATATTCGTTTCGGTCTTCATCATCCCAACGTTTTTGGCATTTTGCTTTTTTAGGACTTAGGCTGTAAAATGATTTCAATCCACTTTCGGCACGCTTATAATCTCTGGCATAATATGAAGAAACGCCATACCAAAAATTGGCATATCGAGATTCAGGCTTTTTGGCGATGTATACTAAGTAATTTTCGCTTGCGCTATAAAACAGTGATTCAGCAAAATACCTATCAGCTAATTTTAGTCGTGCATTTTTGGATAACTGCGAAGTGTGATGATTATTTGGGTCTGTTGCAAATATAAACGGATTTAACAAAAATATTCCCAGTAAAAACAGCCACTTTTTAGACATAACTTTTTTTTAATTGTCAGAAACGAAAAGATTAGAATCTTCTACTTGGTAGAGATCTACTACCTTTAAACGATTTTATACTCTCCCCCACATATGATAGTGAAATCTCAAATGCACCTTGATTTCTGGTAGTTTGTGAAAGTTTAGAAATATTAATATCATAAGAAGCTCCAAGTCGTATATTCCTAAATTCAATCTGTAGCATTGGTATGATAGCATCACCAACTCTGTATCTTGTACCTAAGTGTAGGCTGTTGTTTTTTCTAAAACCAGTTTGGAAATAATAGGCGAAAAACAAACCAGGATTTATTTCTGAGGCAGGACCTTGCATTAAGTATAGAAATTCAGGAGAAATAGAAAACTTGCGCTTTGCTCCAATAAAAGCTTCAAGATTAAAATCAGCAGTTATTCTTCTGTAGTGATTGCCATCAACAGCAAAAGCTTCTGTTACTAAATTTTCTTTTGGCTCAAGTAGGTGGTATGCACCCACGCCAAGTCCAAATTTTACTCTTTCGTTAAAATTTGATTTCCAATAGAGACCTGCATTTAAATCTCCATTATAAAAACCTCGGATGATATTTTCTTGAGAGCTGCCATTTGGTGTTTGATTATGATCCACAAATTGATCCCCAAATAATGGATTGTCTATTCTTTTTTGAATAAACCCTCCCTGAAGACCTATTGATAATCGATGATTGCCATCTCTACCAAATCCTTGATGATAAGCTAGGGTTAATGATGCATTTAAATAAGACAAACCTGCTGTTCCACTTCTGTCATTTAAAACGCCAACTCCCACTGCAAACTTTGATTTGCGAAGATAACCTTCTAAAAAAGAAAAATCTACATCAGCTCCTATGGTTGTATAAGCAGATCGTTGTAAAGCTGAGCCCCACTGATTACGATACATTGCGGCTATTCTATAGCTTCCATCATAGTTGCCTACGAGAGAAGGATTGAGTTGGGATGCGAAAGTGTACATCTGCGAAAAATGTGGATCTTGTCCATTGACATTAAACAATGTTGTCAATAAAAAAGCAGAAAGTAGAATTGATTTTAAGGTATAAAGTTTCATAGGCTAGATTTTCTTTTTTAAAAATACCTTTTTTTTTAAAAGTTAAAAATTTTTAAACGTTAAATATTAGCTAAGAATCAGATTTAAGAGTTAAATCAGTCGACTTTTTGATTTTAGTGTAATATATATATGTCCAAATTATACCTAATACTCCAGCTGTAAACATCCCAATGGATATTAATTCCGATTGTTTAAAATCCCCAAAGAAGGTATGATATAGATTTCTTTCACCTAAGTCTCTAATTTGCTCAATTAAAAACCGTTGAATACCGATAAACACGCTAAAAACAAAGAAAAGCATACCTGGCATGGGTGTAAGTTTTTTTCTCAAAGCGTGCAATATCAAAAAGATTGTTGTACACATTAAAAATTCATAAATAGGAGTAGGGTAAACAGCTTGAGCGAGTTGCATACAATGCTCCTCTGTACACCCCGGCATATATACACCCACATCTATAATATTGTATTTGTATGTACTACTCCAAAGAAATTCGGGGATAAAGTAAGGTTTTTGATGATGGTTTACAATACCCCAGTCGCCATCGCCAGATACCTGACAACCTATACGACCAATACCATTGGCTAAAATAAAACAATACCCTAACGCATCAAATAGATTTGGAACATGAATTCTTCTTTTATAAGCTATAAATAGAATGGCCAATCCTGCACAAATCATTCCTCCGAATACTGATAAACCACTAAAAAGGTATGAAATAGGGTCGTCCCAAAATCCTTCGTACCCA
>JBIKJU010000285.1:0-2854 GCA_044360745.1 Chitinophagales bacterium | reverse complement strand
ATAATATAGCGCCTAATACTCCAAAAATCATAGCTACTATGACCAAGTCGCCAACTAAATCTGAAGGATATATCGTAACTACTTCTGTTGTTTTTTCTTTTGGTTTAGTATAAAAATAGTAGCCTACTCTTAATGCTAAAAACAAAGCAGCAAATACACCTCCTACTATTTCTGGTGAAAAATTAATGCCAAAATAACCCAATCCTCTTGATCCTACAAAATAGCCTACTATAGCTGAAATCACTAAACTAAAATAGTCTATTTCACCTGTTACTATTGTTTTTTCTGATGAGTTAAAAAGTCCGAGCTGTTCGCGTCTTTTAAATTCAAAGCGCACTACTATAGCTGCTGATAAAAACCCCATCGCTACCCAAAATCCATAGCTGTAAAGTGGCAAAAATCTTAAGTCTACAGTCTGTTGAGTGATATCAAAAAGCCAGTCACTTACTTTTGGGTAACATCTATCAAAAAGCATGTTTGTTATTTTGCCTGCAAGATATAAATCTCTTCAAAGTTGACGGTAAAAAAGCCTTTAATTTATTTACTATTATTTGTTTTTCGAGGTAAAAAAGCTCAAATTTTATTTAAAAGTTCATTTAATATTGTTGATTTTGGTCATCAATAGTTTTTTATTCCCATATTTTTATATTTTCGCTAGATTAAATTTAGAAAACATTAAAATCATTAAAATTTAAACATGAAAAAGATACTTTTTTTACTCTTTATTTTAGTTGCCGAAACTGGTGCTATGCTAGCTCAGTCTGAAAACACAGGATCTAAACCAGCGCTCACTCCAGAGCAGCTTAGCGCAGGGAAAAACAAGAAAATGGCTAAGAAACTGCTAAAAAAGGGTAGCCTGTATAATGCTGCTCAATATTTAGAAGCAGGTGCAGCTAAAAAGCCAAAGAAGAAATATTTTCCAACTGTTTTAGCACCTACAGAATTGGCTCTTAGAGATTACAAATCAGCCAATCAATGGTATAAAAATTTAGTAGACAGAGATTCTGTGAAAAATAAAAAGCCTTTAAATTTGTTTAATTATGCCATGACTCAAAAGTATTTGGGTGAATATGAAGCATCTATAGAAACTTTTAAAAAGTATTTAAAGGTAGCTAAGGATGATGATATATCTGTGGAGTTTAAAAAACGTGCAAAAAGAGAGATAGAAGGAGCCAGAAAGGGAATCTATTTTAGAGACTCTGTAGATAAAAGAGAGTTTGAAGTAAAACTTCTCAATGCAAACATAAACCAACCATTCACTGATTTTGGTCCAGTTCTTAAAGGAGATGATGCTATGTATTTCGCTTCATTAAAATCTGATGAGGTTATTCCTGTAAAAAAAGGTGTCGAGAAATTTGCCAAAACAGCCAAGATTTACAAATCTGTTAGAAATGGCAGTGAATGGACAAAAGGAGAGGAGATAAATAATAACATTAATAAAGAAGGCGTACATTTAGGAAATCCTGCTTTCACTGCAGATGGGAATACAATGTACTATACCGAGTGCCAACAAGACAATAAACTCAGAATGAGATGCGATATATTTATGAGTAAATTAGAAAATGGCATATGGAGCAAAGGTGTAGATGCCGGTGGTGTCAACGATCCTTTATTTACTTCTACTCAACCTAATGTTGGTAAAAATAAAGAAGGCGAAGATGTGGTTTATTTTGTTTCTGACAGAAATATCGCTAGAGGACTTGATATCTATTATGCTAAAATAGTAGAGGGCGGAAAACTTAGCAAACCTCGATCATTAGGATCAAACATCAATAGCAAGTTAGATGAAATGTCACCGTTTTTTGATGCAAAAACCAATACGCTTTACTTCAGTTCAAATGGATGGATAACTATTGGAGGTCAAGATGTGTTTAAATCTACTTGGGATAATGGAGGTGAATGGAATGAGCCAGAAAACCTAGGCACTCCTATAAATTCTAGTGTAGATGATATTTATTTTTCATTAAATGAGTTAAGTACTAAAGGTTTTGTAGTATCTAATCGACCAGGTGGCTTTGGTTTGAAAAGCGAAACTTGCTGCGATGATATATATGAAGTACGTACAACTAAACTATACTTAGCTGTAAACGGAAAGGTGTATGAAGAAAATAATGGCAATAGAGTACTTACTGAGTCGGGTAATGTTGTTTTGTTTGATGAAAGAAATGGATTTGAACTTGAAAGCTACAGTACTATAAATGGACAATACTTTTTTGATTTAGATCCTGAAAGAGGTTATAAATTGACGACTAAAAAAGATGGATTTTTATCTTCAGTGTTATCATTTAACACAGATAATCGTATAAACTCTGATACGCTTGAATTTGATTTAGTTTTAAAAACAAAACCAAATCCACTTATTGGACGTAGATTAGGTACCATATACTATGAGTTTGACAAAGCTAGAATTTTGCCTGAAGGTCGTGATACACTTAAAAAAGTATTTGACTTGATGAGCCTATATCCAAATACTGTAGTGAGAATAGCTGCACATACTGATAGTATTGGCACTAAGGAGTATAACCAAAAACTCTCAGATAAACGTGCACAAGCTGCTGCCAACTATTTTATTAATGAGAAAAAGATTGACAAAGCAAGATTCGACATCAAGTCATATGGGATATCTCAACCTTCTGCACCAAATCTTACTCCAGAAGGGAAAGACAATCCTGAGGGAAGAGCTATGAATAGACGAACAGAGTTCGTAATCATTGAAGAGAAAAACTTTGATACTCCAAAGATAGAGGAGAAGAAATAATGTATAATAGTATATAGATAAAAGAGGGGAGTCAAAAGCTCCCCTCTTTTATTTTACAATAGTCCTAATTACTGCTTTTTTCCAATTCTCATAAAG
>JBIKJU010000011.1:0-21286 GCA_044360745.1 Chitinophagales bacterium | reverse complement strand
TAAACGCCACTACCGGCACACAAAAATAGCCTAAACTAAAAACTAATGTCAAAGGTAGCGTCATAACAAAAAAGAAAATAAACTTTTTTAGGAAAGCACTATAGGAATAAGGAATAGGCGTATTTCTAATTCTTTCACATGCACCGCATACATCAGCCATATTGACTAATTCTGTGTTGAGTAGAAGTAGTTGTTCATGCGAAATAATTTTTGAATGACTAAGGTTTGCAGTATAAGTGAATATTTTTTTTGCAATAAAATTAGGATTGTGCTGGTCCATTTTGATAAATGAAGTTTGAAAAACGTTGTTTTCTTCAAGCTCCACTTGGTGAATGGTGTTGCGTAAATGATTCTTCAAAACAAAAGGAAAATTTCCTATCATAGTTTTGTAAAAAAGTCTTTCAGTAGTGAGTGATGGAGGAAGAATAGCATCTATTTTCATGGCAAAATTTCTACTGCTATTTACCAGCGATCCCCAAAGTTTTCGGCCTTCCCACCATCGTTCATAAGCAGAGTTCGTTCTAAAGACAAGAAGCGTAGAAATCACAAATGTAAGCATAGTGTGCATGATTGATAAGTTTTTTAACTTATTGTCACTACTCAGTTTTAGATAATCTACTTCTATCCAAGCTACTATAGCAGAGTATACAGATATTGAAACTATCATCGGTAATAGTTTTCGAACAGTATCAGATTTGTGAAATCTAAAAATGAACGTAAACCATTCTTTCGGATTGTAATTAACCATATCTTAAATTGCTTTATTTAGCAAAGTAAAACAATTTTGGTGATGCAACGAGCTAATCAACATTTACGCCTAGTCCTTTATTCCAGGTTTTATGTTCATTAGTGTAATACAGATAAGCTGATGAAGCTGCTCCTTCGTATTTTCCAGATACATCAGCTTTCAAATCTAAAAGGATAGTTTTATTAACTGATGGAGCTAATGCTCTGTAATAGATAGCTATATTTGATCCGATGACCTCATAAAAATCAAATACTTTTTTGTCTTGTAATTCTTTGAGTTGCCATGGCTGAACTGAGAGCCCTGCTGGTATACCGATGATCACAAGACTCATAGGTTGACCTAAAGCAGTTTTGTTTTTTAAAGATACATTTAGCCTAACAGTCTCTCCTACTTTTGTAGAACTAGAGGACAGGTTGGTGCTAAGATCTAGCACACATTCTTTAGATGATGAAGGTTGGGTAGTATGATAACTCATATTCATACTGTATGGCAATGCATTTTTACAACCCTTAAACTTAATTTCTATCTTTTGTTTGCCTTCATTGATGAATGCCTCTAAACCATCAATTGCAATATTTTCTTTCAAACCTTTTTCATATGCTTTAGTAGCGATGAGCTTATCGTTTTTGTATATTTCTACAGTACCGCTTTCTTCAGTTTTTTTACTAAACTCAGCATATTTGGTCAATACTTTTAGCGCTAAAACCGTAGACTGTGTAGAACCAAAATTACCAAAACCATTTCTGAGTCCTACTAAATACTTTATGCCATTTTGAAGAGCGACTTGATTTGGTGCATCTGCTTTCATAATCGCTAAGCCTGCCAGCGAAGTAGTTTCTATTTTCAATGCATCGCCTGTAGAACGAGTGATAGAGTGCTTTTTACCAGTCCAGTGACCGAAGTCTGATTGTTCTTTCAACAACCACTGCATGATTTCATTACCTCTTTTATAATCTTTCAAATTGTAAAAAGCATTTGCAGCTAAAGCTAAAATATAGGGGTCTTTTGATTTTTTCGCGCTTTCAAAAAGTGCGTCCATTTCTTTTGCTAGGTCTTTATATCCACTTTCAGTAAGGCCATATACGATGTATGCATTTGTAATGTCTTCGTCTGCTCCACCAAAGCTATCAAGCGCTCTAGGATTTCTAACAAAACCACCATTACCATCTCTTTTATTGAGAATTAATTTTCTAGTACGCTCTATCATTTGTTCATCTATTTTCGGATAGACTTCTTTCATGTCTTCAAACTGCATAAGACCATAAGCGGTAAGTGCTTCATGCGCGGGAGCTGCTCCAAACCACTCAAATCCATTTTCTTTCGTTTCAAAAGAAGTGAGTTTTTTATAACCATCATCTAGTAGTTTCAAAGCTCTCTCTTCAAATTTAGGATCGGCTATTTTCATTTTTCGCATATATGAAAGTGCCATGATATTTGGGTAGTTAGAAGAAGATGTTTGCTCAAAACAGCCATACGGTTCTCTCAAAATCGCTTCTACTCCTTTAAGCAATTCTGTCATTACATTTGGAAAAGCATTGAAGGTCACTTTCATTGAGCCTTTTACTACATTTTTAGGTTCTATAAAAAAGGTTTTCGAGACATCTTGACCAGATAATGATGTATTAGTCGGAAAGCCTTTGGCTACAACAGTTACTGTGCGCGTGAGTAGGTCATTGTAGTTGCCTTTAAACTGAATTTGTATAGACGATGTACCGATTACTGAAGTAGCCTCTACTGGTATTGAAATCAACTCAGATTGCTGTGCTAAGATTTTTACTTTTCTATCTAAAGTTACTTTTGTTTGAAATGAAGAAGGGAGCTTTATACTTAATGTTCCTTCGATTGTTTGGTCTGTATTATTTTTCAAAAACACAGGCATCATCATTATATCTCCAGATGTAAGTTCAGTCGGTATTTTAGCATCTAAAACTAAAGGTATGTTTGTAATATATGTAGCCTCTGTTCTTCCTATTTCGCCATTCTCACCAAAACCTTCTGCTATAGCCTTGAATGAGGATATCACATCATTAGTATAAAATTCTATTCTCGCTTTTCCACTTTGGTCGGTGCTAATATGTCCCGCCCAAAATGCGGTGCTTCCCAAATCACTTCTCTCTTCGTTTTGAATTTCTTTAGGCTCACGTTTTGGAAACTCCTTGCCTCTATAAAAAACGGCTCCTTTTACTATGACTTTTTCCTTTTTCTTCATTTCGGCATCTCTAAGGTCGCCAACTTCCTCTCTCTCTATAACCTCATCAGGTATAAGCTTGTAAACATTATCTACTTTCTCTTCATCTTTTGGAAGAGGAGCCATATCTATGCCTTCTGCCATTGCTTCCATAGGCATTTGCACCATATCAGCTTCCATAGCCATATCATTTATAGCTAAGTTTTTATTTCTTGCTCCTCGCATTTGCATTCTACCACCACCTGCTGCTTCGCTCATATAATAGATAGGATCACCTTCTTTGCGAAGTGATATATAGTATTCGTTCTCATAATTATATACAGCCTGTTTGCTAGTAATAAATCCATTCATACTCACTTCAAACTCTTTGTCGTCTAGCAAATGAAATGATGGGGACATAAAATTTCCATCTTTGTCGGTTGTAGTAGATTTTTTTGATGGCAGTAGCGTGATCTTAGCTCCAGCTAATGGATTGCCTTGAAAATTAATCACCTTGCCTTTTATTTTTGCTACTTCAGCTTTATACGGTTTTTCGACAGGCGAAAGTGTGTTTCTTTGTTTCCATGTGTATCTTCTCCATCCTGCAGTTAGCATTAAATTGTCTAGCGCTTGTGCCGCCTTAGGCTCTTTTGTATCAAAGTAAAAATTAGGTTCTTCTACTTTTTCTTTTAACTCAGGTTCTAAAAGCATTTTTGATAAAATATTTCCTTGTTTATCATCAGCAAAACTCAATAAATTATCATCCACTACGCTGAGTGCTAAATCGCCACTTACTGGCAAGCCTTCTTCATCAAGTGTCCGAATATTAAGAGTTACTTTTTCGTTGGGTCTATATTGTGCTTTGTCTGGTGTGATTTTTATCGACAGTTGTTTTGTTTGATTTACAAATGCCAAACGCTCTGCTCGTGCTATGCCTTTGCTATCAAAGAGAGTGATTTGTGATATTCCAACAGGGAATTTTTGGGTAGAGATATTCAAATTATTCACACCTTTCAAAGCAGAAAAAGATTGTGAATGATAAACTTTTCCTCTAGTTTGTGCTACAATACTCAGCGTATCTTGTTTGAAAGAAAAAACAGACAATGAAATGTTTTCTTTGCTGATAGATTTTGCTGCTAACGAATATCCATTTTTTAGAGCATCAGGTAAATTAAAAATAGTGCTAATTCCTTCAGGCTTTGTGATTTTAGCAAAATAATGCATACCTGATTGAGGTGCCAAATCAAACGAACCTATACCATTGTGAAAGGACGAAAATTTCGTTATTACTTCATTGTTGTCATCAAAAATGTACCCCTCAACATCAGCTGATTTTTCAAACTCATTTTTAGCACTAAAAGCTACTTTGCCAGCTACTCCATCTATCATGTCGCCACCTTCTGGATAGAATGCAATACTAATTTTGTTGAGTACCACAGGTACTGAACGTGATATAGACTCTATGCTACCCTCATGTTTGATTTTGAAATTTGCCAATACATCAATACTGTTTAGGTCTTTAGGTAACGTAAATTCAATTTTGACTTTTCCTGTAGCATCAGTTTTTGAATTTGAAGATAACGAAGTATTGCCATCTATGTTTACATTGCCATCTATATTTTGGTTCGCAATAGAATTGTTCGTATTGTCTGTAAAAACTAAGTCAGCCACTACTTTATCGCCTTTCCCGTAGGCTTTTTTATCAAAATCAAGCTTCATTTTCACCCGTGGCATTACTACAGACTGTATGGTTATTTCTTTTTCAGCGAGGAGTATATTGTCATCATTTTTCTGATATGTAGTATATGCTTTTATTGTAAAAATGCCACCTAGATAGCCTGTCAAATTTAAGTCGCCTTTAGCAATTCCATTTTCTACCACTAGTTTTATATGTTTATCGATAGCGCCTTTAGGATTTAGAAATTCTACATGTACAATTTCTGAAATATCAGAAGCCTTTAAGCTTTCATCTTCTCTCACAAACACTGAAAACCAAATTGTTTCGCCAGGCTTGTAATATGTTTTGTCAGTTTTGATATATAATCTTTCGTTTTTATTTTCTTTAAAAAAGGATGCAAAGTTTTTTGTTATTTGTTCTAGCATGGGTTGTTTTTTAATAATTGTAAAAGCGGTGAGCATACCATATAAGGCTATACATAGAATAGCGATTGTGGCTACTACAGATACTGATTTTAATTTTGAATTAAGCATATTTTTGTTTTGATAGTAAGATGATGAGCAAAGATTATTCCATAAATTTCAAACCCGTTTTTTTCTACTGACTACTTTTTAATACTTTTTTCACGAATTGTTGGCTTGTTGATTTTGTATTATAAAATCTAGTACTAATTTTAATTAACCAAAATCATGTTGAAAATCAACGAAACATATCATTTTTCGGATGAAGATTTGATAGAACGATATCAAAATTCACATGACTTACATTATTTGGGTGAGCTTTATACTCGCTATTCACTTATTGTATATGGGTTGTGCTACAAGTATTTGCAAAATGATGATGATGCACAAGATGCCACTATGAGCATTTTTGAAAAGCTGATTAAAGATCTCAAAAAGCATAAAGTAGTATCATTTCGTCCTTGGCTGCACACAGTAGCTAAAAATTACTGTATGATGGAGTTTAGAAAAGCCAATTCCACTCAAGCTAAACAACTAGACTTGAAAAAAAACAGTGTCTTAAATGTGGAATCGAATGATTTTGAGCATCTAAAGGATATAAAAGAAAAAGATGAAGTTTTGTTACTTTTAAATGAGGGACTCGAAATGTTGAAGGATGAACAAAAGAGATGTGTTAAACTGTTTTACTTAGATGACAAAAGTTATAAAGAAATAGCTGAAGAAACTGGGCTCTCTCTAAATGATGTAAAAAGCAATATTCAAAACGGAAAAAGGAATTTGAGATTAATGATAGAAAAAGGAAATGGCAAGAAGTAAAAAAATAGAACTCACAGAAAGAGGTTACCTCTCTGAAAGTGCTATAAAAGCATATGTTTCTGGCAGTTTGCCTGAGGAGCAGAAAGCTGAGTTTTTATCTTTGTTAGAAAGTGATCCTTTTGCGAAAGAAGCAGTAGAGGGGATGTCTAAGGCAGGCTTAAACACAACCGAAAGCGCTGTGCAGTCTTTACATTTGAAAGTGTCTGAAAAAACAGGTTATAAAAACACGAAGAAGGAATCTATTCATATCAATTGGTCTATTTTAGCGTACGCGGCTGCTTTTATAGGACTGTTGGGTGGTATTGGCTTTTTATCTAATTTTCTTATCAATAATAATGCTGATCAGCAAATAGCAATGGCAGAAAACAGTGAAAAAGTTGCCGCTACTTCAGTACTCAAAGAACCTCAAATAGAGTCTGTACCAACAGACACCACAACGAATGATATCTCATCAGTTTCTACATCAGTAGTAGCTGAAACTCCTCCACTTTCAGCACCTCCACAAAGTGAAACAGAGTTGGCTGATGACTATAAAAGAGAAGAAGCCGTAACCACCACAGAACGAGCTAAAGCGAGCGAAGCACCAACAGCATTTAGTGGTGGTTTGGCATCAGCACCTTCGCCTTCAGTTAAAACGGAAATGGAGGCTAAAAAAAGTAAAGCTTTACAAAGCGCAACAGATAAAGAGGCAGATGTATCATCTAGGTCAACGCCAAACCAAGACTATTATCATTTAGGCATGCAGTACTTTAATTCTGGTGATTATAAGTCAGCCGAAAATACCTTTGCCGAAGCTACTCGACTAAATCCCAATAATCTTGATGCATTATATTTTGAAGGAATAAGTAGTCATATCAACGGCAATAATGCTAAAGCTGAACAAAAATTTGACCAACTTCTATTAAAGGGCTCATACACAGAGGGCTCTAAATGGTATAAGGCTAAAATCTTGCTTAAAAAGGGGAGAAAGGAAGAGGCTCGAAAATTGCTTTTAGAGCTATCGGGTAGCACTGGTATTTTTAAAGAAAGAGCTGATAAGCAACTTGAGAAACTAGACTAGATCCCACATAGATTCAAAATAGGCTACTATTTTTTTCTTCAAGAGTTCATCTTGCTCTTTGAGTACAATTTTGGGCGCAGCCTCAAGCGCTACATAGTGTGGCCAACCTTCTTCATCAGTATCGAGATATTTAAAATGGCCATCTTCTTCAAAAAGTTTACAAATCGCAACATGCATCAGATCTTGTTTCTCTTCTTTTTCCCACGTATCTTTCACTATACCCACTTCATTTAATCCAATTAAAAAAAGCATGGCATTGAGGTCTGGTCGCTGACCAAACTCCGTTTTTATCTTATTGCGGATTTTGTACCACTTTAGTGATAAGTCTTTATCTTCGTTCGATTTTTGTTCGTTGAGAAGGGGCATATATTAATTTTACTTACTTAATTCTATAGCTCTTTGATGAGCTTTTGTAATAGCTTCTTGGAGTATTTCTCCAAAGCCATTAAGTTCAAAATGAGTGAGAGCTGCTTCGGTAGTTCCACCTTTAGATTTTACAGAAGCTATCAGTTCATCTGCATTTTTTTCTGCATTATTTAATAAATGAAACGAGCCTAACATTGTTTGTTTTACTAGCATGGCTGACATTGCATCGTCTAACCCCATTTTATTGCCTACTTCTATCATATGTTTTACAATATAGAAAAAATAGGCTGGCCCACTGCCACTAAGCGCTGTCACAGCATCCAGAAGGCTTTCATCTTTTACATAAAACGTTCGGCCAGTAGTGCTCAATAAATTTTCTACTACTCGCACATCGTCATGGTCTACGTTTTTATGGGCTGTATATACTGTAGCGCCCATTCCCACCAGCGATGGTGTGTTGGGCATAGCTCGTACTATATTTTGGTGATTAAAAGCCGCTTCTATTTTCTCTATTTTTATTCCAGCCATAATAGAGAGGATGATTTGCTGTGGTCGGATAAAATCATTAATCGCTACAGCCAACTTATTGAAATCTTGAGGCTTCACAGCAAGGATTATGAGATCACAATTTACTATGTCTTCCTTGTTGTTGATATCAGATGCTTTTCCTAAAGACAGTGCTGTTAACTGCTGTTTTCGAGTATTGCTTTTATCTAGTAGTATTAGATTTTCTTTGTTGCAAATCTTGTAATGGATAAATGATTTAGCATAAAGAATTCCAATATTTCCGCATCCTATGATTCCGATTGTCATATAAAAAAATTTAGTCGATACTATAGTGGTCAGCATCATTTAGAAAAGGGAGTTTATCTCTAGTTTTTTGAATCAAGTCTTTATGAAGTTTAATAGAAATTAAGTTTTCTTCATCTTGTAAATGATTGAGAACAATTCCAAGTGGGTCAATAATCATGCTGTCTCCAGCGTGGTATACCTGATGTCCATCATCACCTACTCTGTTTACGCCTATTGTATAGCATAGGTTTTCTATTGATCTAGCAATTAACAACGATTGCCATGCATGCGCTCTTCTTTCTGGCCAATTGGCTACATATAGGAGAAGGTCGTAGGGGTTGTCTTTTTCATTTCTTGACCACACAGGAAATCTAAGATCATAACAAACCATTGGACAAATCCGCCATCCTTTATAATTTAAAATTACTCTGTCTTTGCCTGAGGTAAAAACTGTTGGTTCGTCTGACAATGAAAACAAATGTCTTTTATCATATTGCTCTATTTGACCATCGGGAGTAACAAATAAAAAGCGGTTAAAAAAGAATGCGTCCTCTTTGATAGCAAGGCTGCCACAGATAGCACTTTTCTTCTTTCTAGCCACTTCTTTCATCCATTGTATTCCTTCACTGTACATGGTTTCAGCAGTTGTAGCTACGTTCATGCTAAATCCTGATAAAAACATTTCAGGCAATACGATGATGTCTGCTTTATTTATTTTTTCAATATGAAAATCTAGTCGTGCAAAGTTAGCTACTTTGTCTTCCCATTCCAAAAACGTTTGGACCAAAACAATATTTAAACTTTGCTCAACCATTCAGCAGCTTTTTTTAATGTTTCCTCTTCTTTTGCAAAACAAAAGCGTACGACTTTGGTGTCTATGGTTTTATTGTAAAAAACCGAAATGGGGATAGCCGCTACTCCTTTTTCTCTAGTGAGCCACTTGGCAAAATCTAAATCTTTTTTGTCAGATATTTTATCATAAGATACGAGTTGGAAATAGGTTCCTTCGCATTCTAAAAGGGTAAGATTAGAAGTAGAAATAGCTGATCTAAAATAATTTCTTTTTTCTTGATAAAATGAAGATAGCTCAAGGTACAAATCGCTTTTTTCTAAAATTTCTGTGAAGGCTATTTGTGCAGGAGTAGATATCGAAAACACATTATACTGATGCACCTTGCGAAACTCAGTAGTGATATTTTCGGGTGCTACTACATAGCCTACTTTCCATCCTGTGGCATGATAGGTCTTTCCAAATGAATAGATAGCTATTGATCGGTTACAGAGTTCTTTATGGCTCAAAACACTCACATGTTTTTTATCATCAAAAACGATATGTTCATAAACTTCATCGCTCAATACTAGAATATCAGAGCCTTGAAGTAGTTTTGCTAATTTGTTAAGATCGTCATTTGTCAATACTCTAGCGGTAGGGTTATGGGGAGTATTGATGATAACTATTTTTGTTTTTTGTGAAATCAATTTTGTCACTTTATTCCAATCTATCAAAAAGTCTGGAGCATCCATATTATAAAATACAGGCTTAGCCCCCATCAATTCTATACTTGGCACATAGCTATCATAAGCTGGGGAAAATACGATGACCTCATCTCCTTCTTTTACTAATGCTGCTATAGCTGTAAAAATAGCCTGAGTGCCTCCAGCGGTGATAGTGATTTCATGATCAGGATTTATATTTAGTCCATAAAGGAGTTCTATTTTGGCAGCTATCGCCTCTCTAAGTGGCAACCAACCTTGCATTGGAGCGTATTGATTATTATTGCTTTTGAGGGCATTAGAGAAACTCTCTATTAATGCAGGATGAGGGTTATACTCTGGAAACCCTTGTGCCAAATTTATGGCATTAAATTCTTTTGCCAATGCCGTCATCACGCTAAAAATAGTTGTTCCCATACTTGGAAACTTACTTTTCAGTCCTCCTTCAAATTTCATATACTCTTTATAAAAACGATTCTAGACCACCATGTTTTAGATCTATGGTGATTTCTTTTATTTCTTGCTCTTGACTTTTTTGACAAATCAACAAAACATTGTCTGTATCTATAATGCAAAGATCGCTAACACCTTGTATGACTACCAGTTTTTCTTTAGGAACGACTACCATATTATTTGATGAGTCATATATTTTTACTTTTTGTCCTTTCACGGCATTACCTAAATAGTCTTTTTCATATACTTCATATAGAGAACCCCATGTTCCCACATCTGACCATCCAAATTGTACTGGAATAGTAAATACATTCTCTGCTTTTTCTATCACTCCATAGTCGATAGAAATGTTAGTACATTGGGAATAGGCGCTACTTATAAACTCACTTTCTTTTTCGGTATCATAAAATTTTTTCCCATCTATAAAACAGTCGCTAACTTCAGGTAGATACTCTGAAAGGGCTTTTAAGATTGCTTTAGCTTTCCAAACAAACATGCCAGAATTCCAAAGAAAATCGCCACTTTTCAAAAATGTTTTAGCTATTTCCTCAGTAGGTTTTTCTGTAAATGTTTTCACTTTGTGAAATGCACCATTAAACTCTTCTTCCTCATATTGAATGTAACCATAGCCTGAAGATGGCCTAGTGGGTTTAATTCCCAAAGTAATAAGAGAGTCGTTTTGATTTTCAAATGCTATACATTCATTAATGTGAAAAATGAATTTTTCATTATCTAAAATTAAGTGATCAGATGGAACTACTACTACTACAGCTTCAGAATTTTGGTTGTAAATTTTATCACACACATAAGCAATACAAGGGGCAGTGTTTCTTCTTACAGGCTCTTTGAGTATTTGGTTGTTTTTTATTGAGGGAAGTTGCTCCTTTACTAAGTCAGCATATTCATCTGCTGTTATAACGAAAATATTTTCTTGAGATGTCAGTTTTTCTGCTCTTTCAAAAGTCATTTGAAGGAGTGTTTTTCCAGTATCTAGAATATCTAAAAATTGTTTTGGTTTAGAGATTCTGCTTTCTGGCCAAAATCGAGAGCCGATACCTCCAGCCATTATGGCAACATATATATTGTTCATTATCGTTTATAACGTACTTTTGATGTGGTCGAAAAAATATTCAGACTGCAAATGTAATTATTAGATGCAATAAATTATTTGAAGAAATGTTTCATTACTAAAAAAAATGTTATATTAACGTGGCAATTTGAAAACAAATTGAGTATACTTTATAATTAAAGTGTAAATTGTTAATTACAATTTGATGTATGATAAACGATACGGCAACTTTAGAAAGCTCGTTAAAAGAGTATTTTGGATTTGATAAATTTAAGGGTGAGCAGAAGGCTATAATAGAGTCATTGCTAGCAGGACACGATACTTTTGTGATCATGCCTACAGGCGGTGGCAAGTCTCTTTGCTATCAGTTACCTGCTATAATCAGTGATGGCGTGGCCATTATTATTTCGCCACTTATAGCGTTGATGAAAAACCAAGTGGATCTTATTAGAAATTACTCATCTAAAGACGATATAGCGCACTTTTTAAATTCTTCTTTAACTAAAACAGAAAAAAATAAAGTATTAAGAGATATCCGCTCCGGTGAAACGAAAATGCTTTATGTGGCTCCAGAGACACTTACAAAGCAAGAAAGTGTAGATTTATTTAAAGAGGTGAAAGTTTCTTTTATTGCAATCGATGAAGCGCATTGTATTTCAGAATGGGGACATGACTTTAGACCGGAATACCGGAGAATAAGAGAGATATTAGAGGCTTTAGAGAAAAAAATTCCAATCATGGCTCTTACGGCTACTGCCACTCCAAAAGTAAGGCTTGATATCGTAAAGACACTTCAACTAGAAAAGCCTAATATTTTTATTTCCTCTTTTAATCGTTCTAACTTATATTATGAAATAAGACCAAAAAAATCTAGTCAGCAGGCTATTAAAAACATAGTACAATACATAAAAACTAAGCATGGAAAGTCGGGTATAATTTATGTTATTAATAGAAAAACTGCTGATGATGTAGCTGAATTATTGCGAGTAAATGGAATAAAGGCATCATCTTATCATGCAGGTATAGATACCAAGATAAGAGGAAAAATACAAGATAGGTTTTTGATGGAGGAAATTGATGTAATAGTTGCTACTATTGCGTTTGGAATGGGAATTGATAAACCTGATATCCGCTTTATCATTCATTATGATATACCAAAATCCCTTGAAAATTATTATCAAGAAACTGGTAGAGCGGGAAGAGATGGGCTAGAGGGAGAGTGTCTAACTTATTTTAGTTACAATGATATCATAAAGCTAGAAAAATTATTGCGAGATAAATCTGTAGCGGAGAGAGAGCGAGGTCTTCAACTTATAAACGAAACAGTAGCATATGTAGAAACAGCTGAATGTAGAAGGAAATTTGTATTACATTATTTTGGTGAAGATTTTGATTCTTCAAATTGCAATGGGAATTGCGATAACTGTAGACATCCGAAAATAAGAATCGAAGTAACAGATGATACTGTGTTGGCTCTAAATTGTGTAGAGGCTTTGAAAGAAAACCATGATTTACCATATATTGTAAAGTTTATTACTGGTAAAAAAGTGAAAGATATTTGCGACTTTGGGTATGAGAACCTTGAGCTGTTTGGCTGTGGCGCAGAGAAAGATGACCAATACTGGAATTCAGTAGTACGAAATGCCTTGTTGATTGGCTTGATAGATAAAGATATTGAGCAGTACGGCATACTTAAGCTAAACAAGAAGGGAAAAATATTTATTAAAAAACCTTCTTCAGTAGAGGTAGCTCTAAACCATAGCTATGATGATGACACACCAGACAGCCCTGTTATAACTGAGGGAGGTGGTAATAACAATGTCATAGACCAGCAATTGTTTTCTATTTTAAAAGACTTGTGTAGAAGAGAAGGGAAAGCTCTAAATCTCCCACCTTATGTTGTTTTTCAAGAAACTTCATTGGAAGAAATGTCCACAAAATATCCAATCAACATGGAGGAGCTACTTCATATAGGAGGGGTAAGTAGAGGCAAAGCGGAGCGCTACGGCAAGAAGTTTTTGGAAGTGATTAAAAAGTATGTAGAAGAAAATGATATTGAACGACCTGAAGACTTTGTTGTAAAGTCTGTAGCAAATCGATCTGGTGAAAAAATCAAAATAATACAAGCCATTGATCGCAAAATATCACTCGATGATTT
Organism: Chitinophagales bacterium; assembly: GCA_044360745.1. Lineage (GTDB taxonomy): Bacteria > Bacteroidota > Bacteroidia > Chitinophagales > LD1 > CALAYL01. The sequence goes on along the minus strand of JBIKJU010000011.1, from coordinate 8,024 downwards.
AGCTAGATCGCTTAATATGTCTTTTTCAGAATTGGTAAAGGAGTTAGAAACAATCGTGCACTCAGGCACAAAACTCAACATAGACTTCTATCTCAATGATAAACTTGATGAAGACTTGATGGCTGATTTGTATGAATATATGCGAGGTGAAGAGGAGTTTTCGGTAGAAGATGCTATGCAGGAGTTTAAAGGCGATGATTTAGAACCAGATGATATACAACTTGTTCATATCAAATTTATAAGTGAGTTAGGTAATTAATTTTCTTTAAAGTACCTTAGGTATATTAAAATGAAAAGCGAGGGAAGTCCAATAAATAAAAGGATTTTGCTCAATAGGTAAAAGCCTTCAAAATGCGCACCTAATCCCCATATAGAAAAAAGTATGGCTAAAATGATTCCTGCTTCATGTTTGCTGTAAGGGTATTGCATATTCTTTCAATTTGTCATTAATTTGTGAAAATTAAGGAAAATTATCTTTTAGGCAACTTTATTGTTATTTTTACTGTCTTTGTTGAGAAGTACCTATTATGACGCTTAGATTTTTATATAGTATATTATTGCTTTTAACTGTTACCAATTTTGCTAATGCTACGCATATAGTGGGAGGTTATATCCATTATCGACATATTTCTGGCACTCAATATCAAATGACAATGACTATTTATAGGGATTGTACAAGTCAAGTAGTGTTTGATGGAGAACCAGGGGCACCGGGTGGTACTCCACAATATGCAAGTGTAGGGCTGTTTGAGGTAAGTCCGGGCGGTACTTTTTCCTTTATTCAAGAATTTCAGTTAATAAATCCTATAGTAACTAGATTTTCTAATACTTCATCAAATCCATGTTTAGTTGTACCTCCAGGAGTATGTGTAGAGCAGGGCGTATATACTACTACCTTTAATGTGCCCGACCAAGGTAGAGAATATATGCTAGTTTATGAAAGGTGCTGTAGGAATGGGTCTATTACCAATCTTGATCTTCCAGGAACTCAAGGTGCTGCCTATACTGCTACTATACCGCGGACAAACCCTTTCCAAAATTCAAATCCGACTTTCAACAATTTTCCTCCTCTTTTTATTTGTGTAAACACTCCTTTAGTCTTTGACCATTCTGCAACAGATTTAAATGGCGACTCAGTTTCATATTCCCTTTGTGAGCCATTAAATGGTGCAAGTCAAGCTATTCCAGCCCCTACTCCTCCAAATTTCCCTCCCTATCCAGTTGTAAACTGGCAGGCACCTTTTAATTCTAACGACCCACTTGGCGGTATTCCATTGACTATAGACCCTACTACTGGATTATTGACTGGGACTCCAAATCAAATTGGACAGTATGTAGTAGGAGTATGTGTTTCTGAATTTAGAAGTGGTGTGCCTCTAGGTACTTATCTTCGTGATTTTCAATTTAATGTTTCGCAGTGCAATGTGCCTGATGCAAGTATTCCATTTGTGCCGGGTAGTTTTAGTCCTACATTAGGATATGGTATTTATGAAAATAAGTGTTCCGACTTTTTGATTGACTTTTCAAGAGGCACAACATTTGCCCCAGCACCTGGAGCCACTGCACCATTACGCTATTTTTGGGATTTTGGAGTGCCGGGTATTACTACAGACACTTCTACTCAGCGTTTGCCAACATATTTATATCCAGATACTGGTACATATACAGTTACAATCGTTGTTTCTCAAGTTGTTAATGGGGTTGGCTGCTCAGACACTTCGAGGGCTATTGTTAGAATATATCCAAACTTAGATGCAGATTTTTCGTTTTCTCCTTCTGCATGCCAAGATACAGCAGTGAGGTTTACTGACCTTTCTACCTCTACAGCTGCCCCGATCACAAATTGGCTTTGGTTGTTTGGAGATGGCACTTCTTCTAATCTTCGAAACCCTGTAAAGAAATATAACGCTCCCGGCACTTATAGTGTAAAACTGCAAATAACTAATGGTGTTGGGTGCATAGATTCTATGCGAAGAACTATAACAGTTCATCCTCAGCCAGTTTCCGATTTTACATTCAACACACCTTGTGAGTCTGAACCAACAAACTTTAATTTTTCTGGTTCAGGAAATATCACTGATTATAACTGGTTTTTAGATCCAGGCATTACGAATGTCACTTCTAATCCAAGTTATGTATATCCTACACCAGGTATTAGGCAAGTGAGCTTGATAGTGGTTAATAACTTTGGTTGTAGAGATACTGTAGTGAAGCCCGTAAATGTTCTCCCAAGCCCTGTTATTGGACTTACACCTAACACTACAATTTGCTTTGGAGCTTCTATCACTCTTATTGCTACAGGCGGTAATCAATATAGCTGGGCTGCGGATACTACATTAAGCAGCACTACAGTAGCAAATCCTACAGCTGGGCCATTATTTCAAAACAATTCTTATTATGTAACAGTAACTGCTGCCAATGGATGTAGTAGAAATGATTCAGTGACTATAGCTGTGAGAACCCCACCAAACGTAGATGCTGGTCAAGATACATCAGTTTGTTTTAATCCTGGTAGCTTTAGAGACAGTGTGAGACTTCAAGCTACTGGAGCGAACACTTACACTTGGACTCCCCCTACTGGATTGAATAATCCCAACATCTCAAATCCAACATCTCGACCATTAGTCAACACAACTTATTATGTGACTGGTGTAGACGGTTTTGGTTGTTCGTCAACTGACTCAGTCAGGGTGTATTTTTTAGATCCATCGCTTAACCTTATTATAGAGAATGATGTTACGATTTGTGTTTTTGACACTGCTGTTTTAACTATTTTAGAGCAAGGAGCAGGTTCTTATCAATGGACACCCCCTACAGGGCTCAGCAATCCAACCTCAAACACTCCAATATTTTTCCCTACTACAACTACCAATTATATTTTTACGATACAAAACTATTGCTATCAAAAGCGTGATACGGTTACTTTATTCGTCAATCCACTTCCTAATGTAGTTACTCAAAAATTAGATTCTCTTTGCATAGGTGATAGCGTACAGTTATTGGCTAATGGAGCTACATCATATGTTTGGCAAACAAGTCCAACTTTATCCGATACTTCAATAAGTAATCCTTTGGCTTTTCCTACAGTTAATACCACTTATTTTGTAGAGGGAACTGATAACAACGGATGTAAAAATCGCGATTCAGTTTTGGTGTTAGTTTATTTTCCACCTCTCACCGATGTACTTCCTGATACGGCTTTCATTTGCCAAGGCCAACCTGTGAGACTTAATGCATTAGGTGGCGTTAGATATCTTTGGCAAAGCGATCCCTCGTTGTCTTCTACTATTATTGGCAATCCTATAGCTACCCCTTTGGATACTACCACTTATTATGTAGAAATTACAAATATTAACAACTGTTCTACGTTAGATACAATAACTATAAACGTTCAGCTTCCAGTAGTAGCTACTACACAATCGCCTTATGATTTTTGCACAGGGAAATCAGTACAACTCAATGCAGAAGGTGGTTTTTATTATAGTTGGACTCCGCCAGTTTCACTCAGTAATCCTAATATCAAAAATCCTGTAGCCAATCCTAGTTCTAGTATTATTTATACAGTTGATGTATCAAATGATTGCTTTTCTGACACTGCTACAGTTGTGCTTACTATTCGTCCACTACCAATTGTGGACGCTGGCAATGATACCACCATATATAGAAATACCAATGCATTTCTAAATGGCGTAAGCAATGTAGCTGAAAATTATTGGGCTCCAGGACAAGACGTCAGAGACCCCTTAGACCTTAACACTTCAGTTAGTCCATTACGCTCAAAAACTTACTTTTTGTATGCAATATCTGAGTATGGCTGTAAAAGTTATGACAGTATAAGAATAACAGTAGAGCCTAAAAATCAAATCTTTATCCCTACAGCATTTTCTCCAAACGGTGATGGGGAAAATGATATTTTTAGAATTGTTCCTCCAACATTAAATATAATGGCGCTCAATGAATTTGCAGTTTATAATAGATGGGGCGAAAAAATATATAGCACATCCGATATTACTGCTGGATGGAATGGCACCTATAAAAATAAAGCTCAAGAAATAGGAGTATATGTTTGGTATATTAAAGCCACTACTTTCGATGGTGACATTGTATTTAAAAAGGGAAATGTGACCTTGATTCGTTAAACAAGGGAGTTTTTAGGCTAGTACTTTTTTGCTTTCTATTCTAGAAAGTATTCTTTTCATAGAATGCTTGAGATAAGAATGATCATTGAAAACCCTTGCGAACATGAGACTGCCCTCTATTTCAGCTACACTTCTTTCGGCTAGCTCGTTGGCTATAGTTTCACTATACTTATCAAGATATATCGTTTTGATAGCATGAAAAAAATCTAAAAAGAATTGACGAACTAAATCGGCAAACTCTGGAATCATCAAGGCTGTTTCTACACCTACATTTCCCATAAGAGAGCCCGTTTCTTCGTCCATAAAAATCCGTTCTGCACTTTCAAACAAAAGCTCTAACCGCTTTACAGGGGATTTTGACTTATCATATGCATGAGCAAAAACAGTATCTTTAAAGTATTGGTGAACAGATACTATTACTTTTTTCATGAGCTCCTCTTTACTTGGGAAATAGTGATAGAGGCTTCCTTTTTGCAACCCACAAGCAGCAGCTATATCAGACATAGAGGTATGATAGTAACTCTTTTTTCTAAAGAGTTGTAGAGACTGTAGAATAATAAAGTTTTCGTCTACTTTTTGTTTCGGCATGTCGCAAATTTACAGCAATCATGTTATTTACCAAACGTTTGGTCGAAATAAAAGCAACTTTAGTAAACTAGTGTGAGTGAGAAGGATGAAAATGGAATGATGGAAACGAGTTAAAACTTCGGACAATAATTGATAAAATCAATATCTGGGTCTCTATGGTTTTTGAATATATAAACAACAGAAAGCTCTAATGCACCTTGAGCTCTTGATGCACCTCGGAGGTCAGAGTGATTGAGGTCGTAGCTTACACCTATACGGGCATCCCATACACTCACCCCTAAGTTTACCACTGCAGCATCTTTTACTCTATAAAATGCGCCTCCAAAAACAGCAATTTTTTCATTGGTGGTTTGATAATTTACGCCTATACCTGTATGAAAAAGAGTGGCATTGGCTTGCATCATAAAATGAAAAAGAGGAGAAATAGACCATTGATTATCATATCCAGCAAAAAATTCAGCACCAGCAGTTACCACATGTCTTCTTTCTATATTTTTGGATTGACCCAAAAACGACTCTTTTGGCCTAGCGACATGGTGCATGGCATATCCAATGTTAAATGCAAATTTATCTCTGGGTCTAGAGCTAAACATAGCACCTATATTCACATCTGGATAGAACATAGAGCGATTCGTCACTGGTTCACCATTAGGAAGTGAAGGATTCCAACCAAAACCCGTATTGAGTTGATTTTCAAAAATTAAATTTTCAAAACGAATTTGTTTGGAAACTACACCAGCTTGAATTCCAAAAGAAATATGAGAGCGCCCATATTGACTTACTGATTGATGATAGGCTATAGATATCATGCCACTATTAGTTTGCAATGCTCCATCACCCGCTTTATCATTGAAAAACATACCCCCTACTCCTAATCTATTATTAGATCTTCCAGTAGGTAAAACTTGCCCATCAACCGAAGCTTGGAAAGTCTGATATGGTGTAACTGAATTAAGAGTTGGTATAGTAAACCATTGATTGCGATAATTAAAAGTGCCCCGCACTATCCCGTTGAACTTTCCTGTATAAGCAGGGTTTAGTGCTATAGGCGCAGACCAATGTTGTGAAAAGTGGATATCTTGTGCTACCACTTCACACATTAAAAAAACAAACAAAATGAGGATTGATTTTTTCATGTTTCAATCTTAGAACATAAAGATAGAATTTATTTCAAAAACAAAAAAGTTTTAATGTTAAGTTGGTGCTTTTATTTCAAAATCAGGGCAAAAAAAGCTCGAAAGTGCCTATAGCTTGCAGTTGTCCATTTCTATTTATTATCCGCACAGAATATCTTCCTGGCGAGTCAAAATAAACTGGCTTCCATGCATAAACCCAATCTGGAGCTACAGCTTGCCCATGTAGTGCATAATTTTTTTCTACACCTTCTTTATCTATACTGTTGAGCTGAAAAATAAGAGAGTCGGTGCCAAATCCGTTGAGATTGAATGCTAGCAAGCTTATTTTTTGAATCAAACTATCAGGACTGCTAAAAAATTTTGTATTTTGAAGATTACATCCACCATCGTTATTTACAGAGGCGCAAAACTTTAAAGAAGTTTGAGCAAAACTCATGTTAAAAAAAAGGAAAGAAAGTATTATAAAAAGAATTCGCATGGTTTATTTTTAAGTAAATATAAAGGTAATATTTTTAAGTGAAACAACTAGATTTTTAAGTGAAATGACTAAAAACAGCTTGTCTTTCAAAAAACATTTTATTTTTGCCCAAAACTAAAACTAATGATACATCGTTTACCTATTGCGCTATTTCTCTTTGTTTCTTTTTTCATAATGAGCGCAAATGCACAAACCTCAATTTCAGGAAAGGTATTGGATAGTGATACCAAGGAGCCAATAGTAGGAGCTTCTGTTCGTGTAGAAGGTAAAAGAATCTCGTCTACAGATGCAACGGGTGTTTTTAAACTAAACGTTGAGGACAAAAATGAAGAGTTAGAATTGACAGTATTTTATTTGGGATATAAAACAAATAAGCAAACTATAAATCCGAAGTCTATAACTCAACCATTTGAAGTTTTACTTCAAAGTCAAACGATTCAATTGAATGAAGTAGTAACCGCTTCTTTCTATAAAAAGAATGCCGCAAAAGAAAGTGTGAGCATGGAGGTTATTACTAAAAGTCAAATTCAAAATACTAATGCAAATGACCTCGGAGATATAGTTTCAAAGACGCCAGGCGTGGTAGTACAAGATGGGCAGATATCTATTAGAGGTGGTAGTTCTTTTTCATACGGAGTTGGTTCACGAACAGCTATACTTGTAGATGGAATTGGATTTACTAGCCCAGACTTAGGTCAAGGCCAAAACAATTTTGTTCCGATTGAAAATGTAAAACAAGTTGAGATAATTAAGGGCGCTTCGTCAGTAGTATATGGGTCTTCTGCACTCAACGGTATCGTGAACTTGATAACAGAATGGCCTAAGCAGTCTGAGCCTGAAACTTCTGTAGATTTAAATACTGCTTTTTTTGACCAACCCAAATTAAAAGAGCAAGCTTGGTGGGTAGGGGGTACTCCATTTGTTCTCAATGTCAATGTTAATCACCAACGAAAAATAAAAGACTTACAGTTGGTTGCTGGTGGTAATATCACTTCTAATAAAAGTTATTTGCAAGATGGAAACGAATTTAGGTTTAGATATTTTGCAAAAACAAGACACCTAAATCAGAAAATACCTGGGCTTAACTATGGTGTAAATTTTTATCAGATGTATGAGCGAACAAATCTTTTTTTTATAGGCAGAGATATGGATACTAATGCAATAAGAATAAAAACAGGATCTGGAAACTCATACCTCCGTACGAGCATAGATCCACATCTTACGTATCAAAACACAAAAGGTCACAGATTTTCATTAAATATGAGATATGTAAACTTTTATCGAACTGAAGTATCTGATGTAAGTGCTACTAGCCATGGACTAGACGTTCAACCTCAGTATCAATGGACATTTAAAAATATTTTGGTGCTTACTACAGGACTTCCTTTTGGACTTGGTTTCTCCAAGAGCAATTTATATCCAGGTACACGTACTAACTATAATGCTGCAGCATTTGTTCAGGCTGAAGTAAACTGGAAGCGACTTAGCTGGACTGGAGGTGCAAGGTATGAGGTGATTGGTGTAGATGTTTTTAGAGAAACGACCAAGCCAGTGTTTAGAACAGGACTCAATTTTAGAGCAGGAAAGGCAACATTTTTGAGAACTTCATGGGGGCAGGGATATAGAGTCCCTACTATTGGAGAAAGATTTATTTCTGCTGAATTTTCGACAGGTATATATGTT
>JBIKJU010000108.1:0-7023 GCA_044360745.1 Chitinophagales bacterium | reverse complement strand
TATCATGGAGATGATACAGATTTATTATTCTATGTTACTTTATTTTTCATAACAATTGTGTTCATCTTAACTCACATAGCTCTTTTCTATTTTACTTACAGATACAATGAATCTAAGAATAAAGAAGCATACTTTTACTCTCATAACAATACATTAGAAATTATATGGACTGCAATACCTGCAGTAGTGATGACTGTTTTAGTTATTATGGGTATGCGTACATGGTTTAAGATTTTTGATGTTGAATCTCGTGACCAAAATATGCAAGTAGTAGAAGTCACTGGTCAACAATTTAAATGGACTGTAAGATATCCAGGAGTTGATAATAAATTTGGAGAGAGAATTATAGATAAAGAGCACGTATCGCCTACAAATGAACTTGGTATCAATTGGAAAGACAAAAATAGTCATGATGACTTTTTCGCTAACGAAATTGTATTAATTAAAGATAAGCCAGTACTCATGAAGTTGGGAGCACTTGATGTTTTACATTCATTCTATCTACCTCACTTTAGAGTAAAAATGGACTGTGTACCTGGTATACCTACCCAATTCTACTTTACACCTAAATACACCACAGAAGAAATGCGTGAATATTTAAGCACTCTACCATGGTGGAATACACCCCATCCTGAAACAGGTGAGCCAAGATGGAAATCATTTAAATATGAATTAGCATGTACTGAGTTGTGTGGAAAAGCACACTATGGAATGCAAAAAGATGTCATAGTAGTGGCTAATGAAAAAGAATACAAAGATTGGATGGCTAAACAAACTTCGCACTATGAAACAGTAGTGAAGTCTACATTAGCTGAAAAGGTTGAAGATTCAAAATCAGAAGGTTTGTTTGAAAAAACATTGAAAAATGGTGTAGCACTCGTAGGGGCATTAACTACAGGTATAGAGTCAAAACTTATAACTTTTATTGAAGACAACAATAAAATGGCTGATAAGGAAACTTGGTTTTCATTTGACCGATTATTGTTTGAAACAGGTAACTCAACTTTAAAACCTGAATCTCAGGAGCAACTTTCTAATATGGCTGAGATTTTGAAATCTTATCCTAACGTAGAATTGAAAATTGGCGGATATACGGATAATACTGAAAAAGCAGATGATAATCTTAAATTATCTGATGAAAGAGCAAAATCAGTTTTAGCTGAACTAGTTAAAAGAGGTATTGATCAGTCAAGGTTGAAAGCAGAAGGATATGGAGATCAATTTCCAGTTGCAGATAATAAAACTGAAGAGGGAAGAGCCATGAACAGACGAATAGATGTTAGAGTTTCAAAAAAATAATTTTTAAAAATAAAATAGAGCAATTATGTCAGCAGAAGTTATCACATCACACCACACCACCGAAGAAAAAGTTCATGGACATGACCACCATCATGGTGATCATCATCACGAAGCATCATGGTTAGAAACTTATGTGTTTTCAATAGACCATAAAATGATAGCAAAGCAGTTTTTGATAACTGGTATATTTTGGGGTGTTGTTGGTGGTTTATTATCTGTGTTATTTAGATTACAGTTAGGATGGCCAAATGAGACTTTCCCTTTTTTAGAAACTTTTTTAGGACGATGGGCTGAAGGTGGTAAAATATCTAATGAGTTTTACTATTCATTAGTAACCATGCACGGGACTATCTTAGTGTTTTTTGTTCTTACAGGCGGCTTATCTGGTACTTTTGCCAATCTATTGATACCTTATCAAATTGGAGCAAGAGATATGGCTTCTGGTTTTATGAACATGCTTTCTTACTGGTTTTTCTTTACAGCATCAGTTATTATGTTCTCTTCTTTCTTTGTACAAACTGGTGCAGCATCTGGCGGTTGGACAGCTTATCCACCAATAAATGGACTTAGAATAGAAGCTGTAAATAAAGGATCAATGATAGGCTTTGACCTTTGGGCATTATCAATGACATTGTTTGTTGTTTCTTCTTTATTAGGCGGCCTTAACTATGTAGCTACAGTTCTTAATCTTCGTACTAAAGGAATGTCTATGATGAAGTTGCCACTTACTGTTTGGGCTTTTATGTTTACTGCTGTATTGGGTATTTTATCTTTCCCAGCACTATTAGCTGGAGTTTCTTTACTAGAGTTCGACAGGCTTTTAGATACATCTTTTTATCTAAATCAAATCATCATCAATGGTAATTTGTTAGATTATAAAGGTGGTTCTCCGATTCTATTCCAACACTTATTTTGGTTCTTAGGTCACCCTGAAGTATACATTATTATTTTACCAGCAATGGGTATCGTATCAGAGGTTTTGGCTGTTCATTCTCGTAAGCCTATATTTGGATACAGAGCAATGATAGTTTCTATCATGGCTATTGTTATTATTTCTTTCTTAGTTTGGGCTCACCACATGTTTGTGACAGGTCTCAATCCTAATTTAGCTGCGGTATTCGTATTATTTACTTTATTAATTGCAGTACCTTCAGCTATAAAAGTATTTAACTGGATAGGTACCATTTGGAGAGGAAGTTTAAGACTCAATCCACCTATGTTGTTTGCAATAGGTTTTGTATCTATGTTTATTTCTGGTGGTCTTACAGGTTTGATGCTTGGAAACTCTGCTATTGATATACAATTGCATGATACTTATTTCGTGGTTGCCCACTTCCATATAGTAATGGGTGTTGCCGCTTTCTTTGGTATGTTTGCAGGGGTGTATCATTGGTTCCCTCGTTTCTATGGTCGTTTTATGAATGACACTTTAGGTTATATCCACTTTTACATTACATTGATTGGAGGTTACGCGATTTTCTTCCCTATGCACTTTATGACAGGTTTGCCTCGTAGGTATTATACTTTCTCTAACTTTGAGACCTTTAGTAGTTTTGATGGACTTGTAGTGTTTATTTCTATAGCAGCTATGATAGTTTTCCTTGCCCAAATATTATTTATCGTAAACTTTTTCCACAGCATATTTAAAGGTAGAAAAGTGGAAGGTGAAGTTTGTAATCCGTGGGGTGGAACTACACTTGAGTGGACTGCTCCAGTAGAGCGTATACATGGCAACTGGCCAGGTGAAATACCTTCTGTACACAGATGGCCTTATGACTATTCTGTAAATGGAAAAGATTTTATCACACAAGATACTCCTTTAGCTCCAGGCGAAGTAGAACATAAATAATATTTTCAGATTAATGAACAACTCTCAGTCTATATCTAAATCATTTTCTTTTGCTTCTAAAGTGAAAGATTACATGGTATTGACAAAATTTAGATTGAGTATCACAGTTGTTATTTCAGGTTTACTGGGTTATCTTTTTGGTACTCCTTATGGCAGTTTCGACCTAACAACTTTTTTGTTGTTTATTCTTTCTGGATCTTTGATTACCTTTAGTGCTAATGCGCTCAATGAAATCATTGAGAAAGACACTGATGCTTTAATGGATAGAACAAAAAACCGTCCACTTCCTACTTTGTCCATGAATGTTTCAGAAGCATTATTCTCAGCTGGCGTAATGGGTGTGGCGGGTTTATTGATTCTTTGGTTAAAGTTTAGTTCTCTTGCAGCTATTTTAGGTGCTATTTCTATTTTAAGTTATGCGTTTATATATACACCTCTAAAAAAGGTTTCCTCTATAGCCGTTTTTGTAGGTGCAATTCCTGGAGCATTGCCACCAGCCATTGGTTATGTCTGCTCATCTTATCCTATGTATTTTGATTATAAGATAGTGGCTTTGTTATTTTTTATACAGTTTTTATGGCAATTTCCGCACTTTTGGGCAATAGCTTGGCTCAGATATGAAGACTACTTGAAAGCTGGTATTATGATGCTTCCTAGTGCTACTGGTAAGACTAAATTTAGTGCAGTACATGCTCTTATTTACACAGCCTTTTTATTAGTTATTTCATATTTGCCATTTACGTTTGGATTCATTAATACCATTGGTGCTTCAGTTGTTATTGTTTGTGGCGTAGTTTACCTTTGGACAGCTACTCAGTTTTATTTTAAATGTGATGACAAATCAGCTAAGAGGCTCTTATTTTTTTCATTTCTATACCTGCCAGTAGTACAATTGGCTATGGTTTTAGGTAAAATTTAAATGAAATGACAAGCCAACAAAATTATAAAGGAGTGACCGAAAAGGAATACTTAAAGCATCTAAAAGAAACTACGGAGTATACAGGCGTTCATCCTAAAAAGTTTATTTTGTGGTTAGGTATGGCATCCATGACGATGTTTTTTGCTGCCCTTACAAGTTCTGTTATTATAAAAAAAGGTGATTTTAAAGCTTGGGAAAATTTCAAGCTTCCTTCTGTTTTTATTTATAGCACTATCGCTATTTTGTTTGTAAGTGTTTTCATGCATTTATCTTTGACTTTTTATCGAAAAGCAAAGTTTAGCAACTTTAGAACTTTTTTGACCTTAGGTTTTTTTGCAGCTATCTTATTTTTGTTTTTGCAATATCAAGGTTGGTTAGCATTGACGAGTATGGGGAAGCCTTTGACTGGAAACATTTCTGGTCAGTTTATTTATTTACTCTCTTCTATGCACGGTTTGCATATTGCAGTGGGTTTATTCGTATCTCTCATTTTCTTGTTTTTTGCATTTCGTTCTCGTAAAGATCCTATTTATGAATTGCGAAACATCGCTAATCCTGAGCGACTTCTTCACATGGAGTTGTTGGTTCAATTTTGGCATTATATCGATATTGTATGGATTTATCTTTATTTTTTCTTATATTATAATTATCAATAAACACCTATAAATATGTCAACTGCAACAGTAGATCACGCACACACTAGACCAACTGAAAAAGAACTATGGAAAGGAGGACGATCTCCATTTGGTACCAGCTATGGAAAAGTAATGATGTGGTACTTTTTGATTTCAGATACCTTTACGTTCGCCTCGTTTTTGATAGGATATGCCGCATTGCGCTTTACGCAATCTGCTAGCTGGCCTAAACCATCTGAAGTGTTTAAATCTATTCCTATTCATGGCTTAGATCATTTAAACTTGCCTCTTCTTTTCGTAAGTTTTATGACGTTCTTACTTATCGTAAGTTCATATACTATGGTTAGAGCGGTGCAAGAAGGATACCTTATGAATAAAATGGGAGTAGTGAAGTTTCTTATCCCTACTATTATTTGTGGTGCACTATTTTTGGGCTGCCAATATTTAGAGTGGACTCACTTAATGCATGATGGCATGACATTAACTACTGCTTCAGCTACAACTAAAGTTACGAACTTTGGGCAATTGTTTTTTGTAATCACAGGATTCCATGGACTGCATGTTCTCTTTGGTGTAATCTTACTCATTTGGTTGCTTATTTCTACCATGAACGGTCGATTTGAAAAAGCAGGACATTATGAAATGGTAGAGAAAATTGGATTGTACTGGCACTTTGTAGATTTAGTGTGGGTATATGTTTTCTTATGCTTCTATTTACTTTAATTTTTTAAAACTCTATAAACCAATAAATATTATGGAACACGGAAATGAAATACCTGAAGGTCACTTACACTGGAATGAATCTGAGTACAAAGACAGTAGAAAAGATGTTTGGAAAACGATTATAATTCTATCTATCATCACAGTAGTAGAGGTAGGTGTAGCTATTGCTTATGATGTCATGAATCCTAATGGCGGAAACTTTAAATGGGCGATAAATTTATTTATGGCTGTAGCCTCAGTTATAAAAGTATTTTATATCATGGGCACATTTATGCACTTAAAACACGAAACTAAAGGATTTCTTATGACTGTTTTTGTGCCATTTAGTTTCCTTATCTGGGCTATTATAGCGTTCACTATGGAGGGTTCTTCATGGGGCCATATGAGATCTTTACTCAATAATTTATTTTAAACCTTTTTGGCAACTTATTTACCAATGGGATGTTAGTTTAGCATCCCATTTTATTTTGTATTATGAAAAAAAGTACTCTTAGAGTTTTAGCGATAGCCTTGGTTATAGCAGTGCCTGCATTTTTCTTTTTATTATTCAAGCCATTAAGTAAAGTTCCACGTCCCAAGTCGCCACCTAAGATGTTTTCGATAGGCGTAGATAAGTACAAAGATGCTAAAGGAAAGGAAGTTATAGACTCACTCTATCATCTTATTCCCAATGCTATTTTCACCAATCATCAAGGGGAGGAGTTTCAGCTCGATAGTCTTTATGGGAATGTATATGTATTAGATTTCTTTTTTGTGACTTGCAGAGGCATATGCCCTATAATGACCAAACAAATGAAGCGAGTACAGGATGCTTTTATCAAAGATAGAAATGTAAAGCTAGTATCCATATCTGTTGATAGTGAGAGAGACTCCATATCTGTTTTAAGAGAATATGCCAGAAATAATGGTGCTGTTCCCGGTAAATGGTCATTTTTAAATGGACCTAAAGAAGAGGTATATAATTTAGCTCGTGATGGTTTCTTTTTAGTAGCTAAAGAAAATCCAGGAGGAGAAGATGCATTTTTGCATAGTGAAAAATTAGTATTAGTAGATGCAGAAGGTCATATCAGAGGTTTTTATAATGGAGTAGACAGCACTAGTGTAAACAAATTGATGTCTGATATGGTTTTAGTACTGAGAGAGTACGAACGAAATTACTCGTTTAGAAAAAATCCAAAAGAAAGAGGAAGTGTATTTACAAAATAAATTTATAAATCATGTTTAAGGCAGTTTTAAAAAAGAATGATCAATTAGCAAATGGAGTCATTGGTGTTTTTTCTGTGGTTGTTTTCTTAGTAGTAGTTTCTCTGGGTAGGTTTAAGCTACTGGGCTTAGAGTTGGGTTTTGATCCTCATATTTTTGCGACTATTAATGCAGTGATTAATAGCTCTGTGTCTATCCTTCTTATATTAGGTCTGGTTTTTGTAAAACAAAAAAAATATGAGTTGCACCGCCTTGTTATGTTTATTGCAATGGTGCTATCTTTTCTGTTTTTAGTGTCCTACATTGCTCATCATTTGTTAACAGCAGATACGCATTTTGGTGGACAAGGAGCTATTCGCATTGTTTATTTCACGCTATTAATTAGTCATATCATT